>JAYRVK010001135.1:0-9671 GCA_041918555.1 Sandaracinaceae bacterium | reverse complement strand
TGGAGCCCCCGACGCTCGAGGATCCGCCGATCGCACAGGGCGAAGATCCGCCCGTCGGCGAGGCCCCCCCCCCGCGCGTGCGCCCGCGGCCGCGGCCCGAGCCCGCGGTCGAGGCCCCGGACGATCCGCCGCCCGACCGCGGCTTCGTCATCGAGCGGGAGTACGAGTGACGCGCGCGCTCGCCCTGTCCCTCGGGCTCCTCACGGCGTCGGTGACCGCGCGCGCGCAGGACGCCGACGCGGAGGCACGCGCGCTCTTCGACGAGGGCGTCACCGCGCTCGATCAGGGCCGCTTCGCCGAGGCCGCCGAGCTCCTCGCGCGCTCGCTCGAGCGGCGCGACTCGCCGCCCGCGCGCTTCAACCGCGCGGTCGCGCTCCGCGGCGCGGGCCGGTACCTCGAGGGGATCGCGGAGCTCGAGCGCTACCTCGAGCAGGCCGTCGATCCGCGCCACGCCCGCACGCGCGCGCACGCCGAGGCGATCCTCGGGGAGCTGCGGGCGAGCGTGGCCGTCCTCGTCCTCGACGTGGTCGGCGCGCCCGACGCGGTCCGGGTCGACGGCCAGACCATCGCCGCCGCCGACGCGCACCTCGAGCTGCGCCGCGATCCGGGCGAGCTCCACGTCCGCGTCGAGCGCGCAGGCCACGCGCCGATCGATCGGACCGTCACCCTCGCGCCGGGCGCACGCGAGACGCTGCGCCTCGACGCGTCGGAGTCGCCACTCCCCGCGACGCTGACCGTCGAGGCGGTGCCCGCGATCACCGCGATCGCGCTCGACGGCGAGCCGGTCGGCACCGGGCGCGCGGTGCTCACGCGGCCGGCGGGGAGCTATCGCCTCGCCTTCGCGGCCGAGGGCTTCGTCCCGCAAGCGCGCGCGGTGAGCCTCGACCCCGGCGGCGCGTCGTCGCTCTCGGTGACGCTCACCGCGATCCCGCCCACGCCGATCGTCGAGGAGTGGTGGCTCTGGACGCTGGTCGGCGCCGGCGCGGTCGCGATCGGCGTCGCGATCGCGATCGCGGTCGTGTTCGCGACGGATACCCAGGAGCTCGAGCTCGGCTCGCTCGGCTTCTCGCAAGAGGTCTTGCGATGGTCCATGTGAGTCGCGCGGCGATCGCGGGGCTCGGCCTCGTCCTGTCGGCGTGCGCGGCCGCGCCGACGCAGGTCGTGGTGCGGCTCGCGACCGACATGGCGGTCCCGTCCGAGCTGAGCTCGATCCACCTCGAGATCTTCGACGGCGACGGCGGCCTCGTGCGCGAGCAGGACGTCCTCGAGCTCGACATGGTGCTGAACGACGGGACGTTCCACGAGCTCGCGACGTTCGGGCTGGTGCCGCGCGACGACGACGCGTCGCGCCGCTTCGAGGTCCGGGCGACGGCGCGCCTGGGCGGCCGCGATCTCTTCGTGACGCGCGCGCGCTCGAGCTTCGTGAGCGAGCAGACGATCCGGCTCGACCTCTACCTGCCGGATCTCTGCGTCGAGCTCGCCGCGACCTGTCAGCCCGACGAGACGTGCGGGATCACGGGTTGCGTCGATCCCGAGATCGACCCCGCGGACCTCCCGTCGAACGACGCGATCGCGCCGGTCGACCCCGTGGACCCGCGGCCGCCCGTCGATCCGCCGCCGGGGGACGTGGGCTTCCGTCCGCTCCGTCCGCTCCTCGGCGAGCGCGTGATGACGCGCTCCCCGACCCTCGACGTGCAGCGCCCCGACGACGTCACCGGCGCGTGGATCGAGTACTGCGACGACCCCGCGTGCACGACGTTCATCGAGATGGCGGGGCGGACCGCGCGCGTCCTGCTCGAGCCCGGGCGGCCGGTCCACTACTGGCGCGCGCGCGGCGATCGCGCCGGGGAGATCGTCTACTCGCCGATCTACTGGTTCGTCGCCGGCCCCCTCGAGCGCGGCGTGGACTCGACGTGCGGGATGCTCTTCGATCGGAGCGGCGACGCGGTCCCCGACGTGATCGTCGGCGCGCCCGGCACGGGCGCGACGGGCGCCGCGTACGTCCTCGACGGCAACCGCCTCGCGCCGAGCACGTGGCCCGCGACTCCGCTGACGCCGCCGCCCGGGGTGGCGCGCTTCGGCGCCGCGATCGGGACGGGGGACCTCGACGGCGACGGGCGGATGGAGATCGCGATCGGCGCGCCGGACACGGACGGCGGAGGCCGCGTGATCCTCTACGACGCGGAGACCCCCGGGGTGCCGCGCGGCGAGCTCGCGCCGAGCGGCATGCCCGGCGGCGCGGAGTCGCGGTTCGGCGAGTCGATGGCGGGGATCGGCGACGTCAACCGCGACGGGTTCCACGACCTCGCGATCGTCGGCGTGAACGGCGCGGGCCAGCGCGTGGTCGAGACCTTCCTCGGGAGCCCGCTCACCCTCGAGCCCGCCGTCGTGTCGCGCGGGTTCACGTCGGCCTCGCTCACCGTCGCGGGCGGCGGCGACGTCGACGGCGACGAGTACGACGACCTCCTCATCGGCGCGCCCAGCGCGGGCATCGGCGGCGAGGTCTACCGCGTGCGCGGCGGGCCCGACGTGCGGACGCTGAGCCTCGAGCAGCTCCCGATCCTCCCGGGCGGCCCTCCCCCGGGCGGCGCCTACGGACACTCGATCGCGCTCGGCGACGCGGCGGGCACCGGGCGCTGCGACGTCCTCGTCGGCGCGCCGTACGACATGGGGGGGGGACACCTCTTCGCGTCGGTCGACGGCGGCTCGATCTTCGAGATCTCGACCACCGCGGGGATGGGCGACGAGCTCGGCCGCAGCGCGATCCTCGTCGACCTCGACGCCGACGGAGACGACGACGTGGTCGCGACGCGGCGCGCGATCCGGACGCAGACGCTCCTCTACGTGATCCCGGGCGACGAGATCGAGTCGGCGTTCGGCTTCACCTCGCTCGACTGGACGATGCAGAGCGGCGGCGGCACCCCGCTGCTGCGGGCGATCGGCGAGGTCGGCGACCCCGGCACGGGCGCGGACTTCGTCGCCGCGGAGCTCGGCTTCGCGGTCTCGCTGTTGAGCGGCACCGGGCAGGTGGGCGATCTCCCGATTCCGGGGGGAGCCGGCGAGACCGGCGCCGCCGTCCGCTGACCTTCTCGGCGGGTTCGATGGCATCATGGGCCCATGCGCCTCCGCTCGATCGTGTGCCTCTGCCTTCTCGCGTCCGCCTGCAGCTCCGGCTACTCGTCGGGCGTCGACGGCGCCAAGCCCTTCTCCACGCTCACCACCGTCGAGGCGATGACCGCGTGCGAGAACCTCAACGAGTACTTGCAGAACACGTTCTCGCGGAGCGTGCAGAGCGAGTTCAACTGCTACGTCGCGGCGCTCTCCGAGGAGGTGACGCCCGAGGGCTGCCAGGCCGCGTTCGAAGCGTGCCTCGTGTCGCCGCCGAGCACTCCGCTGAACCTCGAGCCGATCGACTGCAGCACCGCGACGATGGGCGATCCGACGTGCAACGCGCACGTGTCGGAGGTCGAGCAGTGCATCACCGCGTCCGCGAACGCCTACAGAGATCGCATCGACGAGCTCGACTGCTCGATCGCCGGCAACATCCCCGAGCTGATGCGCGTGCAGCAGCCGCTCGCCGTCCCCGCCGAGTGCAGCGAGCTCGGCGCCACCTGCCCCAGCTTCGCGGGCGGCATCATGGGCGACGACGGTTGAGGGCTTGAGCACCGGCATCGTCCTGTCCGGCGGTGGGGCGCGCGGCGCGTACGAGGCCGGCGTGGTGGCGGGGATCGTCGAGGTGCTCTCGCGGCGCCCGCGCGACGCGGCGCCCTTCGACGTGTTCACCGGAACGAGCGTCGGCGCGATCAACGCGGCGTACCTCGCCGCGCACGCGGACCGGCCGGACATGTGCGTCGACGGGCTGCTCGCGCACTGGCGGGGGCTCGAGCTGTCCAAGCACCTCTCGCTCGATCCGCTCCGTTTCCTCGCCGCGGGCCGGATGCGGGAGCGGCTCGCGCGCTGGCGCGAGGGCGACGACGAGCGCTACGGCCGCTCGGTCCTCGATCCCAAGGCCCTCGAGAAGCTGGTCGAGGAGACCATCCCCTACGAGCGCCTCCACACCAACGTGCGCGAGGGGACCGTGCGCGCCCTCGTCGTCGCCGCCCTCGAGATCTCGACCGCGCGCACGACCCAGTTCGCCGAGCTCGCGCCCGGGACCACGTTCGCGCCCTCGAGCGATCCGCGGCGCCTCTTCCGCCCGAGCGAGATCGAGGCGCGCCACGTCCTCGCGTCCGCGGCGATCCCGCTCCTCTTCCCGGCGCGTCGCATCGGTCGCCACTACTACTGCGACGGCGGCATCCGCTCGAACACGCCGATCGCGCCCGCGATCCGCTGCGGCGCGACGCGCCTCGTGGTGGTCTCGCTCCTCTACCCGCGCGCGAGCGGCGCGGACGCCGAGAGCGGCGAGGCCGCCGAGAACGTCGCCGCGTACCCGAGCCCGATCTTCCTCCTCGGCAAGGTCCTCAACGCGCTCCTCCTCGACCCGGTGCACTACGACCTCCAGGTCCTCGATCGGCTGAACCGCCTCATGGCCGCGCTCGACGACAACCTCACCCCCGAGGAGATGACCCGCGTCGACGAGATCCTCACGCGCTCGCGCGGCGCGCCCTACCGCAAGCTCGAGACGCTGGTGTTCGCGCCCTCGGCCGACATCGGCCGGCTCGCCCACGAGCACGCGCGGACCACCCCGGCGAGCTCGGTCTCGGGGCTCCTCGTCAAGCGCCTCTCCGACCTGCGCGACCAGATCGAGGCGGACTTCCTGAGCTTCGTCCTCTTCGACGGGGCCTTCGCCGACCACCTCGTGAGCCTGGGCCGCGGCGACGCCCTGGCCCGCGCCGCCGAGATCGAGGCCTTCTTCGCCTGACGGTGGACTACGGGCGATACCCGATGGCCCATCCCCTCGAGATCATTACGGAACGATCGCAATTCACAGGTTGTGCACAACTTGTGTGCAATCGCTGCGCATCCCCTGTGGATCAGCCCCCCACCTCGAGGGCCCCCCCCTCGCGATCGCGCCGCAGCGGGACGAGCTCGCCCTGGAGCGACTGCGCGGTGTCGGGCCCCGCGACGTCGCTGTGGCAAGCCCCCTTGCTCCCCGCCGAGGCGCCCATGCGTCCACGCGTCTTGCTCGCGAGACGGTGCAGCTCCTCGGGCGGCAGGTTCCCGCGTGCCTCGAGGATCGCGCGCTGCTCCTCGGTGAGCGCCGCGCTCTTGAGGACGCGCTCGCGCGCGAAGCCCTCGGCCTTGCCGCTCTCGAGCTCGACGATCTCCTTGCTGATGCGGACCGAGCACCAGTCGTGCCCGCACATCGCGCAGAAGTCGGTGTCGACGTCGAGGTCCTCGTCGTGGAGCGCGCGCGCGAAGTCGCCGTCGAACGCGAGCTCGAAGTGCCGCTCCCAGTTCAGCGCGGCGCGCGCCTTGGTGAGCTCGTCGTCCCACTCGCGCGTCCCCGGGATCCCGAGCGCGACGTCCGCGGCGTGCGCCGCGATCTTGTAGGCGACGCAACCCTGCTTGACGTCGTCGCGCTTGGGCAGGCCGACGTGCTCCTTCGGCGTCACGTAGCAGAGCATGCTCGCGCCGTGGTAGCCGGCGGCGGTCGCGCCGATGCAGCTCGTGATGTGGTCGTAGCCGGGGAACACGTCGGTCACGAGCGGCCCGAGCACGTAGAAGGGCGCGCCGTGACAGAGCCGGCGCTGGAGCTTCATGTTGAACTCGATCTGATCGAAGGGGACGTGGCCGGGGCCCTCGACCATCACCTGACAGCCCTTGCGCCACGCGCGCTCGGTGAGCTCGCCGAGCACCGCGAGCTCCGCGAGCTGCGCGCGATCCGTCGCGTCCGCGAGGCCGCCGGGCCGCAGCCCGTCGCCGAGCGAGAAGCTCACGTCGTAGCGCCGCGTCACGTCGCAGATGCGGTCGAAGAGCGTGTACATCGGGTTCTGCGCGTGGTGGGTGATCATCCACTTCGCGAGGAGCGAGCCGCCGCGGCTCACGATCCCGATCAGCCGCTTCTTGAGGAACGGCAGGTGCTCGCGCAGCACGCCCGCGTGGATCGTGAAGTAGTCGACGCCCTGCGCGGCCTGGTGCTCGAGCCCCTCGAGGATCACCTCCGCGGTGAGCTCCTCGATCGTCCGGCCGATGATCATCGAGTAGATCGGCACGGTCCCGATCGGGACGGTGCTGTCCTTCACGATCGCCGCGCGGCACGCGTCGAGGTCGCCTCCGGTCGAGAGGTCCATCACCGTGTCGGCGCCCCAGCGCACCGCCCAGCGCATCTTCTCGACCTCCTCGTCGGTCCCGCTCGAGACGGGCGAGGCGCCGAGGTTCGCGTTGACCTTGGTGCGGCTCGCGCGCCCGATCGCCATCGGATCGAGCCGGTGGCCGAGGTGCACGGTGTTGGCCGGGATGATCATGCGCCCGGCCGCGACCTCGTCGCGCACCTCTTCGGCGGTGAGGTGCGGCTCGCGCTCGGCGACGCGCCTCATCGCGGCGGTGATCGTCCCGAGCCGCGCGTGCTCGAGCTGCGTGATCGGCACGAAGCCCGCGGGCGCGATCGCGAAGCCGCCGGCCCCGCGCGTCCAGCCCTCGGGGAGGAAGTCCCAAGCGGTCTTCGCGCTCGGCGCGGGCATCCCGGGCGTGTCGGGCGACGAGTACGCGAGCGGCCCACCGACGTCGGCGGGGTTCGCGAAGGAGCCGGGCGTGGTGCCCTCCCCCGCGCGCCCCGGGCTCGCGGCCCCGTGGAGAGGAAGGACGTACTGCGGCTCGATCGATCGATGGTCCATGCGGTCGCTCCCTACGCCGGTATGATCCGGATCAGGTTCTGCGGGTGCTTCTCAGCGGCGCACCGGCGCCGCGCCCCGGCAACGAGTGAGCCGGCACCCTAGCGCACCCCGTTCACCATGTCTTCTCAGGTCCACGGCCTCTTCGACGACCCCCGCGTGATCGTCCTGTCCGCGCCGCTCGACGACGGCGACATCGCCGCGCTCACCCCGCGCGAGCGCGAGGCCACGTCGCGCATGCGCGACAAGCGGCTCAAGGAGTACGCGACGGGGCGCGCGCTCGCGCGCGAGGGGCTCGCGCGCTTCTTCGGGATCACGGGCTTCGATCTCGTCAACGCCGAGGACCGCTCGCCGAGCTGGCCCGCGGGGATCGCGGGGAGCCTCTCGCACTGCGACACGCGCGCGTGGGTCGCGCTCGCGCCGCGGGCCGTGGGCACCATCGGGATCGACGGAGAGCACCGCGCGGGGCTCAAGCCCGAGCTCTGGCGGCACACGATGCTCGAGGAGGAGATCGCGGTCCTCGAGGCGCTCGACGCGTCGATCCGCGAGCTGCACGCGCTCGCGCTCTTCAGCGCGAAGGAGGCGCTCTACAAGGCGCAGCACCCGCGCTCGGGAGAGTTCATGGGGTTCCACGCGCTCCACGTCGCGCTCGACGCCGATCGCGTGCGCTGCACGTTCCAGGAGCCGGTCGGTCCGTTCCCCCAGGGGTTCGTCGCGCACGGGCGCTGGCGGCGCACCGAGGAGGGCGAGCTCCTCAGCGCGGTGTGGATCCCCGAGCCCGGCGGCTGATCGCATACAATGAGCGGGCGGGGGTGTTCGCCGGGCCGTGGTCGATGCGAAGAAACAGCTGGCGAAGGACGCCCCGACCGTGCTCCTCGCGGTCGAGGGCGAGCCGCTCGCCAAGACGCTCGCGAGCCGCACGCGGTTCCTCGGCTGCCTGGTCGAGGAGGTCGCGGCCGACGATCTGGTCCAGACCGCGTTCGTCACCGCGCCCGATCTGATCGTGATCGGCGGCGCGGCCGCGCGCGACGGCGGGCACGCGCTGCTCGAGCGGCTCGGCGAGCACCACGCGACCTCGACGCTCCCGGTCGCGGTGATCGGCGCGGGCTCGAGCGCGAGCAACGCGCGCGCGGCGCTCCGGCACGGGGTCGTCGCGATCGTGGATCCGGCGAGCGGCGCGGAGCGGATGGCGCGCTCGATCAAGGCGCTCGCGACGGAGCTCCCCGAGCGGACCGGCGAGGCCTCGGGCGTCCTGAACGAGAAGGAGCTGCACGGGCTCGTGCAGATCCTCACCGAGTCGCGCCGCTTCGGGCTCCTGTCGGTGACCGACGCGTCGGGCGCGCCGCTGATGCACATGGTCGTGCGCGGGGATCGTCCCGTCGACGAGACGATCGGCGAGCTCGCGCAGCGCCTGAAGGCGCTCGACGGCGAGGACCGCAGCAAGCTCCGCTACGAGTTCCAGGAGAACAGCCGCGCGCGCGTCGGCGCGCTCGCGTCCACCATCGACACCGGCGTGCGCCAGCAGCTCGACGGGCGGCGCCTCGTGATCCTCGAGCGCGATCCGGTGCGCGCCGACCGGCTCGCGCAGACGCTCCGCGCGGCGGGCGCGATCGTCGCGGTGGCGAGCGACGGGGAGCACGGGCTCGACTACGCCAAGGAGCTCCTGCCCGACGTGTTCCTCGTCTACGAGGAGGCGGTCGGCGACTGGGCGGCCGAGACGCTGCGGCGGATCCGGCGCGATCCGCTCCTGTGCTGGGGCTCGCTCCTCGTCGTCGATCGCGGCGAGGTGTGGCGCGGGAAGGTCCCCGAGATCGCGGCGCTCTCGAGCGGCGTGCTCGATCTGTTGCAGCCGGACCTCGAGCTCGTGACGCGCGTGAAGGCGCGCCCGAGCGTCGACGCGCGCCTCGAGGGGATCGGGCCGGCGCGCACGCTCCGCGCGCTCGCCGCGACGCGGCTCCCGCTGAAGATCTCGGTGACGCACCCGCGCGTGAAGGTCGAGCTCGAGCTCGTCGACGGCATGCTCGGCCGCGTCGTCGCGCAGGCGCGCGATCGGCGGATCCGGCCCGCCGAAGGGCCGAGCGCCCTCGCGAGCCTGTTGCACCTCCCGTCCGGCCGCCTCTCCGTCGCGCGCACCGAGCCGACGACGAGCCACGTGATGACGCCGCTCGACGAGGCGCTCGCGCTCGCCACGGAGCTCGAGCCGGCGATCCGCCGGAGCACGCCGCCCGGCGCGCCGGAGCCCGTGGCGCCCGTGCGCGATGCGGTCGAGCCGGCGCCGCCCGTCGAGGAGCCGCCGCGCCGCCTCCCCACGCCGTCCGAGGAGGCACCGGAGGGGAGCCAGGTCGCGCGGCTCGTGGATCGCCTCGAGAAGCTCCTCGAGTCGAAGGACGAGGTCGAGGCCCCCGCGTCGGAGCACGCGGCGTTCGAGGAGGAGGACGAGGACCCCACGCACACGTGGAGCACGTCGCTCGCGGAGCAGTTCCGCCGCCGCCTCGAGCAGGAGCGCGCAAAACAAGCTGCGGGTGCGGCGCCCCGCCGGGAGCCGACGATCAAGCTCGGCTCGAAGAAGGCCGCGGCCCCAGCGCCGTCGAGCCACGACGTCCTCGACGAGCTCGAGGAGGAGCTCGCCGGTGAGCTCGCGGCGGGGCCGGAGGAGGAGACGGACGAGGACGACGAGTCGGTCGTCGACGTCCACGAGCCGCCGAGCGAGGAGGACGACTACCCCTTCGAGGAGGAGCCCGACCTCTTGTTGCCCGCGGAGCCGTCCGACGAGCAGCTCCTCGACCAGACGATCCCCGACGAGCCGACGCCCGAGCCCTCGACGCTCGAGCCGATCAAGCCCCCCCCCGTCGAGATCAAGGCGCTCGGATCGATCCCGCCGCCGCGGGACGAGGCCGG
>JAYRVK010001134.1:0-2124 GCA_041918555.1 Sandaracinaceae bacterium | reverse complement strand
GGCGGCGCTCGCGGCGGGCGACGCGGAGGCGGCGCGCGCGGACGCCGATCGCGCGATGGACCTGCGCGACGAGATCGGGACGATGGAGGAGGACGAGGCGGAGATCTTCCTCGCGCTCGCCGAGGCGCTCCGCGCGCTCGGCCAGAGGGAGCGCGCGCGGGAGGTGGTGGCCCGCGGCGCGAGCCGCCTCGAGTTCCTCGCGGGCCGGATCGCGGACGTGGACTGGCGCGCGCGATTCCTGGTCGAGGTGGCGACGAACCGGCGCATCATCGAGCTCGACGGGGAGGAGGGGCAATGAAGCGTGCGATCTTCATGGCTGCGCTGCTCCTGGGCGGCGCCTGCGGCGGCGAGGGGGAGGCCGCGGACGACGACGGAAAACCCGAGGAGGAGCGCGACCCGGAGGTCGACCCGAACCTCCGCATCGGGCACGTGATGATCGAGGTCGGCGCGCGCTTCGAGAGCGCGGGCCTCGGCGCGGAGGCCGGGAACTGGGGCTACACGGAGTACCAGGCCCAGGAGCTCCTCGAGATGTTCGACATGGACATGCGCCGCGCGCTCCTCCCCGGGGACTGCAACGACACGATCGCCGACTCGATGTACGAGGACCTGCTCACGCACCTCCCGACGCTGCGCCAGGCTGCCGCCGACGAGGACGGCGCGGCCTTCCGCGAGCGCTTCGCGACGGCGAGCGGCTACTGCAACGGCTGCCACGCGGGGTGCAACGTCCCTTTCATCCGCGTACCGAGCCGGCTCGGCGCCGAGGTGCCGACGATCGCGGAGCCACCCGCGCCGGCCGAGTCGTCTCCGGCCCCCGCGGAGCCGACCGTGGTCGAGGAGTGACGGTGCGCGTGGAGGCGAAGGCGATGCGGTCACGGTGGCTCGTGCTCTGGGTGTGGCTCTGCGCGTGCGACCCCGGCGGCGGGGGCGACGCGGGGGGGAGCGACGGAGGGGTCGACGCCGCCACCGACGGCGGCGCGCGCGAGGACGGCGGCGCGCGCGAGGACGGCGGCGCGCGCGAGGACGGCGGACCGGGCGAGCTGCCGCTGGGCCGGCTCAGCGGCGCGATCCGCGTCGACCACTTCGGCTGGCGGCCCGCCGATCGGACGGTCGCCATCCTGCTCGAACGAGAGGGCGCGACCGTCGCGGTGCTCCGCGCGAGGGACAACGAGGTGGTCCTGGAGCTGCGCGCCGGTCCCCTCGCGACCGACGAGGACTCGGCCGACTCGTACGGCGAGGTCGACCTCGGCGGCGCGCTCGCGCCCGGCGACTACTACCTCTACCTCCCCGCGACCGACGAGCGCTCGTACGGGTTCGCGATCCGCGAGGACGTCTACGACGTGGCCGGCGCGGTCACCGCGAAGTCGTTCTACTTCCAGCGATGCAACCACGACCGCGCGCTCCCCTTCGCGAGCGACGCGCTCCTCGGCTTCGGCGCGGGCGGGGAGTGGGCCGACGGCGCGTGCCACGGGGACGACGCGGACGCGCCCGCCGGCCCCGGCTCGTCGGACCACGGCCGGCTGGATCTGCACGGCGGCTGGCACGACGCGGGCGACTACCAGAAGACGCTCTGGGGCCGCGGCGTCCCGCAGCTGCTCTTCGCCTACGAGGTGAACCCGGGAGCGTGGACCGACGGGCAGCTCGCGATCCCCGAGAGCGGCAACGGCCTGCCGGATCTGCTCGACGAGGTCGCGTGGGAGCTCGACTTCTACGTGCGCATGCAGCGCCCCGACGGGCACTTCATGACGTCGGTGAAGGGGCGCGCGCCCGCGAGCGGCGCCGTCACGTCCCCGCCGAGCGCCTCCAACGAGGAGCGCGTGTACTTCGACACGACGTCGCCCTCGGGCGACGGGTGGTCCGGCGGCGGGGTCACCGTGGAGCAGGCGACCGCGAACGCCACCCTGGCCCTCGCCCACGCGGCGATCGTCTTCGCGGGAGCGGGTGCACGCGAGGCCGCGATGCGCTTCGAGGCGGCGGCACGCGCCGGCTGGGCCTGGCTCGACGCGCGCAGCCCCACCGGCGAGGACCGGCGCCTCCTCGTCGCGGCGGCCGCGGCGATGCACCGGCTCGACCCCGCGCTCGCCTCGGCCGCGGCGCGGGTGGACGGCCTCGCCTGGGCGAGCTGGG
>JAYRVK010001133.1:0-2034 GCA_041918555.1 Sandaracinaceae bacterium | reverse complement strand
GTAGAGCCCGTCGCCCGCGCGGTGCGACCACGTCGCGCTCGCCGCGAGCCACACGAGCTCCTCCTCGCTCCCGTCCTGGCTCTCGCAAGTGAAGTTGACGGCTGGATCGTGCGGCGCCGCGCAGTGGAAGAGCTGACCGGTCCCGCTCGCGTCGCGGTGGACGACCTGCAGCGTCCCGATCCCGGCGGTCGGAGGCGTGAGCACCGTCACCGGCCCCAGCCCCGGCAAGAACCCGAACAGCCGCTCGTCGTAGGTGTGCAGCCACCCCGGGCCCATGCGGTTGAGGCCCGGCGCCCCGTAGAGCGGCCAGCGATCGAGCGAGGTGTAGTGGCGGGCGAACACGAGCGGCACGCGGCTCCCCGTGAAGCGTACGTCCTCGCGCCGCTCCGTGACGAACGCGCGCGTGCCGACGTGGACGGGATCCGCGCGCCAGTTCTCGCACGCGCCCCCGTCCGGCGGGGCGCAGCGGCCGTCCTCGGGGCCCGTGCCGTCGCACTGGTCGGTGCAGCCCGAGCCCGAGGGACCGGAGCTGTCGGAGCACGCGGTGGCGCTCCCCTCGGAGCACCAGTCGCAGTCCTCTTCCCCTGGATCCGGGTCCCAGGTGCACGAGAGCCGGCACGACGGAAACGTGCCGCCCGGCGGCCCGTCGTCCCAGTAGAGCGTGGTGTAGCGCGCAACCCCCGTGCAATGGAAATTGGGGTCGTCGAGCACGCTCTCCACGGTCCAGCTCTCACACACCTGCCCCGCGCCCGTCTTCGGCGCGAGCAGGGCGAGCACGACGATCGCACATGCGAAGTGCGTCCTCATGCCGGCCTCCACTCGAGCTCCGCGCGCACGCGCGCCGCGGTGTCGCGCACCTCGGCGGAGCGCTCGATCGCGCCGCTCACGTCGAGCCACACCACGCGGTCGCCCAGGGCGAACACCGCGCCGTCCCGCGCGTAGCGGCGGCCGTCGCGCTCCATCCACCCGGACAGACACGACGCCGGCCGCCCCGCGACGGTGCACGGCGACGCGGCGAGCTCGCCGGCGCGCTCCCCCAGCTCGAGCCGCGTCGCGAGCGCCGCGGCGACGGACGCCGGGTCGCGCTGCTCGCCGCGCGGCAGCCGCTCGGCCGTCTCGACGCTCTGCAGCGTCACGGACAGCCCGCTCGCCAGGGCGAACGCGACGCGCGCCTCGTCGCGCTCCGGCGGCCGCTCGAGCGCGAGCGCCGGGAGCGCGACCACCCCGCGATCGCTGAGCTCGAAGAGGAGCGGCGGCTCGGGGGCCGGGCTCGCGCAGCCCGCGCAGGCGAGCAGCGTCGCGATCGCGCCCCTCATCGCAGCCCCCAGTCGAGATCGAAGGGCGCAACACGGCGTGCGCGCTCTAGTCGGACGCGCCGCCGGGTCGGCCCGGCGAGCGAGCCGAGCGTCGCGTGGAAGTCACGGACCCGCGCCGGCGCGCGATCGCGATCGACGGTGCGCGGCGGGATCGGAGCCTCGGGCGCCGGGGTCGCGCCGGCGACCGCGCGGCCCGGCCGGAGGCTGCGCATCGCGCCGGGTCGCTCCTGCCCCTGCGCGGGAGACCAGGCGAGCGCGAGGGTAACGAGCGCCAGGAGCGCGAGGAGGACTAGGCCTGCCTGCGTGCCTGCCTGCCTGCCTGCCTGCAAGGTCTCGGCCGCCGATCTCGTTCGCATTCGCTCCCCCCTTCGATGCGCGCGTTCGGCGATCGCCGACCGCTCGCGCATCGTCATCCCAGCTTCGCGTGCCGTCAACTGGCGCTCTCCCCGCTCAGCGATCGCGAGGCGCGCTCGTGCTCGTGCTCGTCCTCGTGCTCGTCCTCGTCCTCGTCCTCGTCCTCGTGCTCGTGCTCGTGCTCGTCCTCGTGCTCGTGCTCGTGCTCGTGCTCGTGCTCGTGCTCGTGCTCGTGCTCGTGCTCGTGCTCGTCCTCGTCCTCGTCCTCGTCCTCGTCCTCGTCCTCGTCCTCGGCCTCGTGCTCCCGCTCGGGCTCGTCCTCGTGCTCCCGCTCGTGCTCGTCCACGTGCTCCCGCTCGTGCTC
>JAYRVK010001132.1:0-14138 GCA_041918555.1 Sandaracinaceae bacterium | reverse complement strand
GCTGGGCGGCGCGGCGCGCGCGGCCGCGTCGAGGGTGGCCCGCGCCTGCGCGAGCTGCTGCGCGGCCTCCTGCTGCTGGCCCGAGCGCATCATCTCGGCGGCGCGGTGCTGCGCCGCGGTGGCCTGGTGATCCGCGACCATCGCGACGACCGCGGGCGCCTGGCTCGCGGCCGCCGCCGACGCGTCGGCAGTCACCTCGTAGCGCAGCGCGCGCTCTTCGACGCGCGCCCGCTCCTCGCCCGGGGTCTGGTAGACGAGCCGCGCCTGCGCGAGCGGCCGGTCGCCCGCGCGCGCGGTGTCGACCTCGGCCTGGAACAAGAGCTCGCGGTGCTGGCCCGCGAACACCGCGCCGAGCGGCAGGCGGAGGCGCCCGTCGATCACCTCGGCGCCCGTCGTGTTGCCCTGGACGATCCGCACGCCGGGCGCGGGGAGCACCTCGAGGTAGGCGTTCACCGCGACGGTGCGCGAGAGCAGGCTCATCTCCTGCTCGAGGATCACCGCCATCTGCTGCGGCTGCGAGAGGTGGTAGAGCCGCCCCGAGGAGCGCACGACCATCGCCGAGAGCGTCTGCTGGTCGTACTCGTAGCCGACGCCGATCGCCGAGATCTGCGTGCCCCACTCGGTCCCGCCCGCCGCGAGGTTGCTCAGCGAGCCGGGATCGGTCGGGCCGATGTTCGCGTGCCCGTCGCTGACGAGGAAGACGCGCCGCACCGGGTGCGTCGGCGGCGCCTGGCTCATGCGGCTGAGCGCGGCCTGGACGCCGCCGTAGAGGTTCGTCCCGCCGGCCGCGTAGAGCTGCGAGACGCGCTGCATCAGATACGCGCGGGTCGCCGGCGTCACGACGGTCGGGGGCGCGAGCTCGACCGCGTCGTTCGAGAACGCGTAGATCGAGACGATGTCTCCGTCGGCCGTGCTCTCGAGCAGGCTCGCCGCGGCCATGCGCGCGTTCTGGATCTTCTCGCCCGCCATCGACCCGCTGGTGTCGACCACGAGCGAGATCGCCATCGGCGCGCGCGTGCGCGTCACGACGGTGCGGGGCGCGTCGATCCACACGCCCACGTAGGTGGTCCCATCCGCGCCGACCCGCAGTCGGGTCTGGATGGGTGAGCCATCGATCCACGTCGTCTGCGCCATCGCGGAGCCCGCCGAGAGCAACACGGCGCCCACGACGACGGCCATCAGGTCGGCACGTCGCATCGTCATCTCCTCCCGCTTCTGCGGTCTGGACCGGTGAAGACGGCCCAGCGGAGAAACCGATCTGAGGCTCGATCAATTGGGGAACTGGAAGAGGATCTCGTCCTCGCGGATCATGCCGAGCTCGTCGCGGGCGATGCGCTCGATCGCGTCGGGGTCCGCGCGCAGGTCGTCCACCTCGCGGTGCAGCGTGTCGACGTCGCGCCGGAGCCGGTCGTTGATCCGCTCGACCGCGGCGAGCTCCTCGCGCAGGGCGCGATACCGAGGCAGGCCCTGCTCGTCGAGGATCGACACCGGGACGCTCACGATGGAGAGCACCAACAGGCCGAACGGCAGGGACCACAGGCTCGCGCGTGCGAAGCGGCTCACGGGCGCGCTCATCCTCCGGCGCACTCGCCCCACGGGTCCACTTTTCGGGACGCCGGTTTTTTGACCCTGCGCGCTCCGATCCGGTACCCGGGGAGTGCCTCGCGAGAGCCCCGATGTCTTCGCTCGTCCACGCCGCGCTGACCATCCGCAAGACCGCGCGGGCCTCGTTCGGCTTCGTGGCCGCGGCGGCGTTCCTCGGGCTGCTGTTGCTCGGGGTGTTCCGGGTCGAGTCGCCCTCCGCGCTCGGGCTCGAGCACGGCGCCGTCGGGCTCGCGTGGCTCGCGATCTTCGGGGCCCGCGTCGCGCGAAGGGTGCGCGAGCGCGACGGCGGGGAGCACCGCTGGCTCGACCTCGAGCTCGGCCTGCTCCTGCTCCTCGCCGCGCACGCGGGCGTGCAGATCGCGGGCGGCCTCGCGAGCACGGTGTACCCGGTGATCTACGTGCTCGTGGCGTTCCTCGCCTCGTTC
This sequence comes from Sandaracinaceae bacterium, assembly GCA_041918555.1. Lineage (GTDB taxonomy): Bacteria > Myxococcota_A > Polyangia > Polyangiales > Sandaracinaceae > JACKEC01. The sequence goes on along the minus strand of JAYRVK010001132.1, from coordinate 12,108 downwards.
GCGCGGCCGCCAATCGGGACGGTCCTCGTGCTCGTCGCGATCGGTCTCGAGGCGGCCCTCACCGCGCTCGCGGAGCCCCACTCGGACTGGGCGCGCCTCTCGCTCCACGGCGTGTTCATCCTGCTCTTCGGTGCGCTCAACGTGGTCTTCACGCGCGCCGAGATCGCGCGCGTGCGCGAGCGCTCGAAGAAGGCCCTCGACGCGGAGAAGGAGAAGGTCCGCGACGAGAGCCGGCTCTTCCGGCTCGTCGGCGCGGCGAGCGGCGGCGAGAACACGAACCCCGAGGAGAAGGTCTACCGCTCGAGCCTCGAGCAGGTGCACGACGCGCTCTACCACGTGCTCGAGCTCCTCAAGAGCACGCTCGACCTGCACACGTGCGTGCTCCTCATGAAGGACGACGAGTCGGGGCGCCTCCGCATCGTCGAGCTCGCGACGGACTCGGACGACGTGGCCGACGGGCCGTTCGATCCGCGCGAGGGCGCGGTCGGCGCGGTCGCGAGCCGCGGGCTCGTGATGCGCCTCGAGAACCTCAAGCCCGGCTACAAGGGGCTCTGCTACTACCGCGACGGCGCCCGCGTGCGGAGCTTCCTCGGCGTGCCCGTCGAGCAGGACGGCCAGGTCCGGGGCGCGCTGTGCGCGGACCGCGCGAGCGGCGAGCCGTTCACGCCGCGCGACGAGGGCGTGCTCGCGCGCGCCGTCGCGCAGGCGATCCGCGCCATCGAGAACGAGCGCGTCTTCGTGCAGCTCGAGCGCAGCAAGCGCGAGCAAAGTTACTTGCACCGTGCGTCGACGGCGCTCGGCGCCGCGCTGACCGAGGATCAGGTGATCGACGCCGCGCTCGCGGCGGCCGCCGACCTCGCGCCGTACGACTTCGCGGCGATCACCCTCTACGACGCGCAGACGCGCAAGCACAGCGTGCGCAAGGCGGTCGGCGAGGACGCGGCGCGCTTCGCCGAGCTCACCTTCCGCGACAACACGTCGCTCACCGCGATGGCGGTGAAGAACCGCCACTACCTCCCGTACCGCGGCGAGCTCGACCCGAAGCAGGTCGTCTACACCAAGCGCGCGAAGCTCGACGGGATGCGCAGCCTCCTGATCTTCCCGCTGATCGTGGGCGAGGACGCGATCGGCACGCTCGCGCTCGCGGCCCATCGGCCGAGCGCGTGGGGCGAGGCCGCGCGGCCCACGCTGTCGGTCCTCGCGAACCAGCTCGCGGTGGCCATGAGCAACGCGCACGCGGTGCGCCGCCTCGAGGAGATGGCGACGACGGACGGCCTCACCGGCTGCCTCAACAAGCGCGCGTTCATGGAGGAGCTCGAGCGCAAGCTCACGAGCGCGGCCCGCTTCGGCCGGCCGCTCTCGCTCCTCGTGACGGACCTCGATCACTTCAAGACCGTCAACGACACCTACGGCCACGACGTCGGCGACGTGGTGATCAAGGAGCTCGGCGCGATCCTGATGCGCGAGAAGCGCGACACCGACATCGTCGCGCGCTTCGGCGGCGAGGAGTTCTGCGTGCTCTGCGAGGAGACCGACACCGCGGGCGCGGTGATCCTCGCCGAGCGCATCCGCGAGGTCGTGCGCGACACCGTGTTCACCACGGACCTCGGCAAGCTCCAGGTGAAGAGCTCGATCGGCGTCGCGACGTTCCCGAAGGACGCGAAGACCCCCGACGAGCTCTTCAAGATCACGGACCAGGCCCTCTACGCCGCCAAGCGCGGCGGTCGCGACCGCGTGTGCACGTCCAAGGACGTGCCCTGAGGTTCCTACGGCGCGCGCTCGAACATGCGCTCGTACTCGACGGTGCCCGCGCGGTTCACGAAGCGGCCGATGAACGTGTCGCCGTCGATCGAGACGTGGAAGAAGCCCTCCATCGTCGCGTCGGCGAAGTGCGTCGCGTTGCGCAGGTCCGAGTCGAAGTCCTTCACCTTCGCGCCCGCGCCGCTCACCACGAGCTCGGTCCCCCCGCACGCGGTCGGCTCGTTCAGCCACTGCCGGTTGTGATCGTGGCCCGCGAGGTACACGTCGACGTCGCCGCACACGTACGTGTCGAAGAAGGAGAGGACGTTGCGCCCGTCCATGATCGGAACGGGGATCGGCACGTCCATCCCCGCGATCTCGACGGACTCGTACGACCCCGCGTTCCCGTGCGCGCCGTTCGAGAGGTACGGGTGGTGGCCCGCGCCCACGATCCAGCGCGAGCCGCTCGCGCGCAGGTCGGCGACCGCGTCGCGGTACCACGCCGCCTGATCGCCGTTCGAGGTGTCGTCCCAGAGGATGCTGTTCGTGTCGAGCATCACGAAGCCCACGGGGCCGACCTGGAACGTGTAGAACGTGTCCGGCATCGTCCACTTCTCGGAGCGCGTCGTGTACTCGACCTCGATCGGGCCGCGGTCGAACTGGTTCCCGAGCCCGCCCTGCTCGGTGCAGAGCGGACACACCCCGATCACGCCGCCGTAGTCGTGGTTGCCGAGCACCGCGTAGAACGGGAGGTCGATGTCGCGGTAGGGCGCCTCGAACTTGTCCTCCCACTGCGCGTCGGTGACCGAGGTGACCCCCGAGTCGTAGAAGTTGTCGCCGAGCAGGATCACGAAGTCGCAGCGCTCGGTCGCGCAGAACGCGTCGATCGCCGCGGCGACCGCCCGCTGCTCGTCGTTGCCCTCGCCCGTGTCGCCCATCACGACGAACGCGACCTCGCCCTCGATCGGCGGGACGCCGCCGTCGACGCCGCCGTCGCTCCCGCCCGCGTCCGGGAGCCCGGCGTCCGCGATCCCCGCGTCGAGGAGCCCCGCGTCGACGCCCGCGTCGATCCGACCGGAGCCCGCGTCGAGCGCGCCTCCGGGACCTGCGTCGACGGTGTTGCCCTCGCCGCAGCCCGCGAGCGCGAGCGCGGCGAGCACGAGCACGTTCTGCATCGACCGAGTGTGCCACGATCCGCGAGGGCGAAGCAGGCACCCACGGACTCGAAGACCCCAACGGGACTGGCGGTGTTGACTGCCGCACGAGGTGACCCTCATGCTGGCCTGGTGGGGTACGGGAGGGTGCGATGCGGGTTGTTGCGTGTTGTATGGTGGTCGTTGCCTCAGTCTCGGTAGGGTGCGACTCGGAGCTGGTGCCGGGCACACCCTCGCCAACTCCCGCGCTTGGGCTCGAAAGTTCTGCGGCTCGCTCGAGCGGAAGTGCTGCAGGACCAGCGACCCTCGTGGTTCAGTACATTCCGATTGATGGCCCCACGGTGAATGGGTGGAGTTGGTCGCAGGACAACGGAACATCGTGAATTGCTTGCAATGTCGGCACCGCGTGTCCCGGCGGACCATGCTGCCCTCCGAGTGGGACGGGGCCAACCGTACCCTTTGCCCCGGGCGGGCCAGACCGTTTGGGCAGGAGACCCGGCGGTCGCCGCCGGGGCACCCGGTGAAGTAGTCATGTTGAACCTTGGCGGGATTCCACAACAGAACAAGCAGATGGTGGTTGCGAGCATCTCGCTGGACGGGGGCCGGACGTTCCTGAATACAGTTCGCGTCAACAATGAGTCGGGCGATTGCGGTGGTGGCACACAGGACCAAGAGCACGCGGTCTTCGACTTGGGTACCTCGCCCCCAACACTCTGGGTTGTCTGGCGGCATCAGGGAACGAGTACCTACGGTGGATGCGTGCGCGGGGGCATCGTCAACGCGACGGATCCCGCGCAACCGACGATTGACTGGCTAGGCCCGGCGCTCACCGTTGACAATATGGACCGTGATGACCCCGCCGTCGGGCAGGGCGGAATGCTTATTGCGGCGCGGACAGTGGATACGGCGCAGGGTCCATTCACTCGCATCAGCGTGATGTACTCGAATACGGCTCATATCTTCTTTGATTGCTCCGGAGGCAAGAGCATAGGGTGGAGTACGGTTACTTCTGACAACCTCGGCATCGATTGGTACTCACATGTTCGCGTGACAAGCACGAACGACTTTGGCTGGTGCGCAGCGAGCAACACGGTACAGCTGAACTGGCGCGAGTTCTGGTTTGCGCAAGACCCAACTACCGGAGCCTACTGGGCCGCGGTGCACGAGTCACCGAGTCAGATTGGTGTTTTCCACAGCCCCGATGAGGGTGCATCCTGGGTACGAGTCCAGTCGATTGATCTACCGGGTCAGGTTCTCTTCCAACCAACGATTGCCGTCGATACATTTGGGCGGGTTGCCCTCAACTATTGGCAGGACGATGGCGGACTTCTGATCCAGCGCATGGGAGTGGGGACCGGGGCAGGCGTGAGCGACTGGAGCAGTCCGATTGAGCTCACGCCGTGGTTTGTCCCGGATGCGGGCCAGAATTCCAATGGTGGTGACTATCAGTCACTCATCTCGGTCCCGTTCGGGGTCTTCCCGGGTGGGGCTACCTTCATGGCAGCCTGGAGTCAGGAACTGAACGTCACAACGATGCCGATGGCCGTGACCCCATGACCGCCGGCAGGATGTCAGCCGCCCTCGCAACGACCCTGGCTAGTGGCTGCTCCTGCGGCCTCTCACATACCGTACAGCGCGATGCGGCCCCGGACGTGTCGGACGCAGGCGGCGACGTCGTCGTCGGCGACATGCGCGATGCTGAAACCGGTCTTTCGGATGCCGGAGGGCCGTGGAATGAGTGCGTTTCAAACATAGAACTGGGGCGAGAGTTTGTGCTCTTCGCCGTCGACGATCGGTCCTGCGGATTGGAACAGCAGGCCGCATGCCGGCACGCCGTTGCGAGTCTCGCAGGCGGAGCTGTCGCGATGTGCGTCCGAGGGTTACCATTGTGCTTCAATGCGGACCATTGTCCGTACGAAGGACCGCCTTGGTGTCTCTGCGGGGAGACGCAGTGCACTGCGGACGAAGTCTGTGTTTCTGATGGCACAGCCGCGGCTCATTGCGAAGCGCTCTGTCTCCGCGAGCATCCCACTGGGCGCGCATGCTCGGGAGAGGTTACAGCGATCCCGTCAGCCCTCGTGCCTGGGGCCTCGACCTGCGACGCGCTTGCGGAGCGTAAGTGCCAGCTATGGGCTCAGACGTTGACAACCGTCCGCCTCTACGATGATCTCGGAGCGACGCTCGGCGTAGCGAGCGCAGAGGTCGACGTCGAGGACTACGAGGAGTGCAGCGTGGTCTGCAGTCGCGGGTCCGCCGATCTGGGAACGATCGGTCCCCCGTGAGTCGACTGTTTGAGACCCACCCGGGTCTCTATGAGGGCCGTGGACAAGATCCAGCCTCGCCGCCCTCGACTACCACGGAGATGGCTGTGACGATGCCCACGCGAGCTTGGTTGTGCTTCCTATTCCTCGTGGCCTGCGACGGCGCGCCGCCGCCGACCCCCGACGCGGGCCCCGACGAGGAGATCCTCGGGTGCGGTCGCGCGCTCGCGTTCCCCGCGCTGAGCTGGCCGATGGCCTCGATCGGGATGCCGGTCGGGATGACGCGCGAGGTCGCGCTCGAGCTCGTGCGCGACTGCCCGCCCGGCGTGACCGTCACGCTCGAGGCGAGCGCGGACGGGATCGTCGGCTTCCCCGCGACCGCGGAGATCACCGCGGACTTCGACCGCGTGTACGTCGCGCTCGAGGGCCTCGCCGAGGGTCGCGTCACGCTCACCGCGCGCGTCGCGCACGAGGCGAGCGGCGACATGCAGATGGCGGCGATCGAGGTGGTGGTCGCGCCGATCGACGTGCCCGCGTGCGACGGCGACGCGAGCGGCACGGTGAGCCCCGGCAGCGCGCTCACCGTCGAGAGGGGCGGGCTCGCCGGCGCGGCGATCACGCTCCCCGAGGGCGCGGCGCGCGACGACCGCTACCACGTCGATCCGTTCGAAGCGACGATCGCGTGCGGCGAGGCGCAGGTCCCCGAGGGCTACCGCGCGCTCGGCCCGGCGGTGGCGTTCGGGCCCGCGCACACCCGCTTCGCCCGTGACGTCCCGCTCACCGTTCCGCTGCGCATGCTCGCGCTCCCCGCGGGCGCGAACCGCGGGCACGTCGAGGTGAGCTTCCGTGGACCGCACGACGCCGCGGGGCGCATCGTCGCGATCGCCTCGCCGATCTTCGGCGGGAGCGCGGACGACGGCTGGCTCTCCTTCGAGGTGCCGCGGCTCGGGACCTACCAGGCCGTCGTCCGCGAGAGCGCGCCGGTGCGGCGCTCGCGGCGCTTCGCGTTCCGCGGGATCCTCGGCTTCTCGATGGGCGGGAGCGGCTCGGGCCGCATCGGCTTCGGGAACCCCGACCGCTTCGACTTCGTCGCGCCGCTCGGCGGCCCGACCGACTGGACCTTCATGCTCGAGCACATCCGCAACTACCACGTCGGCGGGTTCTGCACCGAGGCGCAGCGCCAGCTGGATCCCACGGGCTGCGCGGCGGGCGCCTCGCTCGCGAACGTGCCGCCGACCGAGCACCTGCACGAGCACCCGCAGCACTTCGAGCACTGGTGGTTCGAGGACGAGAACGACGGCAACAGCACGTTCCGCCGCAACGACTACATCGAGATCTTCCGCGACCTCTCGACGATGTTCGGCAACCCGAACACCGAGCACAGCGCGGACCCGAGCGAGCCGAACATCGTCCCCCCGGGCGTGCCGGACTCGACCCGGATGCTCTCGGACGCGGAGCGCTGCGCGTCGCCGGTGGTCATCGCGCCCTTCGACGGGACCGGTGACCCGCTGAGCGGCTCCGAGGGCGCGGGCTTCTTCGACGACGAGTTCAACCCCGACGCGCAGTACCCGGTGATCACGTTCTGCGACGGCTACGACGCGCCCGGCGACATCGGCCTCTGGGACCCGAGCCTGCCGAACGATCGGCCGATCGAGGTCGTGCTCGCGGTCGACGTCGACGGCGACGGCCGCCGCGGCCCCGGCGAGCCGCTGATCCGCAACGGGCGCGAGCCCTTCGAGGACGTCGGGCTCGACGGCGTCCCGAACGAGCTCGAGGTCAGCGCCGACGGCGCGGTCTACGACGCGGTCACGAACCCCGATCCCGCCGGCGACGACTTCCACTTCCAGTACCGGCCGGCCGGCACCGAGCGGAACTGGAACCGCGACACGCCCGACAACGACCCTTGCAATGCCTCGGGAGAGCCGTTCCTCGACGTCGGCCTCGACGGCGTGCTCGGCACGCGCCAGCTCGCGCCCGCGGGGGATCTCCCCGGGGGCGGCTTCGACTTCGGCGAGGGCAACGGCTGCTTCGATCGCACGAGCGGCGCGCGCCGGATGATCGAGAGCTCGCCGCGGAGCCTCGTCGCGGCGATGGACGAGCAGGACGTGCTCGACACCGACCTCTTCTCGGACGGCGGGATCCGCGACCTCTTCAACTGGGTCGTGATGGGCGACGTCACGAGCGCGGGCTGGGCCGCGCGCGGCCTCCCCGTCCGCTACTACAACGGCTACCCCGCGCTCCACATGAACGGCGCGCTCGAGCTCACCTACCAGGACGTGCGCTGGGACGAGATCGGCCGCTACGCGATGGTGCGCTACGGGAACATCGACGAGGAGGAGCGCTTCATCCGCGCGGGCGACGGCGGCCACGTCGGCACGGCCAGCCAGCTCATCGATCGCTTCCGCTCGGGCCTCGCGGTGATGGACGCGCGCTGGCCCGACGGCGACCGCCGCCGCGAGGTCGAGGACCGCGTGTGCGCGGAGGGCGACCGCGAGGTCTGCGGCTACGTGAACAGCTTCGTGATGGACTTCACCGCGTCGGACGGCCGCACCGGCCCGGTGTCCGTGGTGCTCCCGCCCGGCTACTTCTTCGAGGAGAACCAGGGCGTCCGCTACCCGGTCGTCTACTTCCTCCACGGCTACGGGATGAGCCCCGAGGACCTCGTGGCGATCGGCCTCTTGATGTTCGAAGCGATGAACTCGCCGCGCGTCGGCAGCTCGCGCCGCATGCAGAAGATCATCCTCGTGTTCCCGGACGGCCACTGCCGCGGCGAGGAGTGCCTGAACGGGACCTTCTACACCGACGCCCCCGACAACGTCCCGGGCGGCGGCCGCGTGCAGACGTTCATGCTCGAGCTGATGGACCACATGGACGAGAACTACCGCACGCGCATGCCCGAGACCTTCGAGGTCGTCGAGTGAGGCGACGCGCCTTCCTCGCGAGCACCGCGGCCCTCGCCCTCGCGCCATCCATCGCACAATCGCAAAGAAACTTGCGGGGCCTCGAGGTCCCCCCCGAGAACGACTGGGACCCCGCGCCGCGCTCGCGCCCGCCGGTCGGCGACGCCGCCGAGCGCGCCGCGCGCCTCTTCGAGGCGATCCAGCGCGACGAGCCCGAGCACGCGCGCGACTTCTTCTTCCCGCTCGAGCCGTTCCGCGTCTTGAAGGCGATCGCGGAGCCCGAGCGCTACTGGAACGTCTTGTGGGGCCACTACGAGCGCGACATCCACGCGCTCCACGCGGAGGTCGGCGAGGGCGCGACGTTCGACCGCCTCGAGCTCGGCCGCCGCGGCGGCTGGGTGGACCGGCGGCAGGAGGCCAACGCGATCCCGTACTGGGCCGCGCGGCACGCCTTCGTCCACTACCGCGCCGGCGACGCCGAGCGCCGCTTCGAGCTCCGGACGCTCATCAACTGGGGCCCGCGCTGGTACGTGACGCACCTGCGGTGATCGACGGCGGTTCACGCCGAGTGTGAACGCGGCTTCGCTCCGATCCAGGCCGTGATCTCGGCCCCCCTGCACGGCACGGCCCGTGCGGGGTGGGGATCCGTGGACGGACTCCGCATGCTCGCGCTGGTGGGATCGATCGCCAGCGGTCTGCTCGGCGCGCTCTACGCCGCCGCGGCCGACGCCGAGCGGTCCGAGGTCGCGGCGCCGTCCCCGGTCGAGCTCACGCCCGTCCCCTCCCCCCCCGCCGCGCTCCCCCCCGAGCCGGTGCCCGCGGGCGCCGACGTCCCCTCGGACGTGGCGGCGCTCGTCGAGGTCGGCCCGGACGAGATCCTCGACGTGGAGAGCGGCGTGATCATGGGCCCGCTCACGATCCGCCCGCGCCCGGTGGTCCCCGAGCCGGTCGCCCTGCCGGTCGCGGCCGCGCGCGAGCGCGCGGCGCGTCCGGCGCCGCCGCGTCCTCCGGTCGGCCCGCGCCTCCACTCCGATCCCGGCCGCCACGTCATCGCGACGGCGCGCGGCATGATGGCCCGGAACGAGGTCGTCAACGGGTCTTGCTATCGATACCTCTCCGAGGTCTTCGCGCGCGCCGGCCACGACCACTGGCGCCAGCGGCAGGGCGTCTTCTCGGGGAGCCGCAACGGACCGTACGCGGACCTCGACCTGATCCGTCCCGGCGACTGGCTCTACATCGTGAACCACCCCGAGCGCACCCCGGTCGGGACCCACAGCGTGCTCTTCGTGAGCTGGGCCGACCGCGCGCAGGGCTACGCGAACGTCATCGAGCACTCGGGCTGGGGCTCGGCGAGCGCGGGGAACGAGCGCGGCTACGACGTGAGCCGGACGTACCGCATCATCCGCCCGGTCCTCTCGCGCTGACGGCGCGTGCGAGTGATCGGCCGCGGCGCTTCGAGCTCGCCGGAAGATCGGGAGAGCGGAAGGCGAGAAGGGGACAGGTGAATGCGCTGCACACGAGCCGGGCTGCGCGCATGCTCTCGGCATGTCCGCGATGCCCGGGTGCGAAACGTGCCTGACGCGATCCACCGTCGGTTGAAGGCGCGCGCCGCGGAGGAGGGCGTGAGCCTGTCGGACTTCGTGCTCGCGGAGCTGCGGCGGATCGCCGAGCGGCCCTCGAGGCGCGAGCTCTTGGCGCGGATCGCGACGCATGATCCGGTCGCGCTCCCGAAGCGCGCCGCGCGGCTCGTGCGGGCCGAGCGCCACTCACGGTGATCGCGGCCTCACCGGGGCATCTCGCCACCGTCGTCGTCGTGAGGTGAGATGCGCACGCGTCGCGTACACTGAGCCCGTGGGCCGCCCCGCCGAGACGATCCCGAGCTTCGCGGATCTCGTGCGCGCGATCGACGCGCTCCCCGAGGGGGTGACGGGCCTGATCCTCGAGCCGGGGATCATCCACACGATGGCGCGCCCGGGCGCCGCGCATCGCTTCGCGCAGTTCCGGGTGCGCCGCGCCCTCGGGGCGTGCGATGGCGCCGCGGGGGGGGCGGGATGGTGGCTCGAGGAGGAGCCCTCGATCCGCCTCCCGGGAGACCGGCTCGTCGTGCCGGACATCGCGGGCTGGCGCCTGCCGACCGACGAGACGCCGTCCTTCGTGGACGAGAACCCGATCCTCGTCGTGCCGCAGTTCGCGTGCGAGGTCCTCTCGCCGACCACCGAGCGCGACGACCGCCGGCTCAAGCTCCCCCTCTACGCGGAGGTCGGCGTCGAGCACGTCTGGCTCGTGGACCCCCGCACCCGGCTCGTCGAGGTCTACGAGACCCGCGAGAGCCTGCCGGCGCAGGTCGCGAGCGCCCGCGATGACGACGTCTCGGTCCTCCCCCCCTTCGGGATCGAGCTCGACGTCGCCGCCTTCTGGAAGCCCCCCGCCTCCCCATGACTCTCCGGTAGGGGCAAGCTCACTTCCTGGCTACAGATGCTTCAGCAGCAGCTCCGCGAAGCGCTCGGGGTGCTCGCGGTGCATGAAGTGGCCGCCGGGCATCTCCTCGACGGTGTAGCTCCCCGTGTACATGCGCGCGCTGCGGTGGTAGTCGGCCGGCGCGAGGATCGGGTCGTCGGTGCCCGCGAAGGCGACGGTGTCCATCGGGAGCTTCGTCTTCATGTACGGGCGCGGGCGCGTCTCGAGCGCGCGGTAGTAGCCGAACGCGGCGTTCAGGCTCTCGGGGTGCGAGAAGCACTCCCGCGTGCGCGTGAACTCGGACGGATCGGGCGACCACGCGGGAGACCAGCGCTCGTAGATCGCGGGGAGCGCGGCGAAGTCGTCCTTCGCGAAGCGCTGCGGGGCGCCGGGGAGCTTGTAGAAGAAGAAGTGCCGCACCCCCCAGAGGAGCTTCAGGTTGGGCTTCATCGTCATGGGGTGCGGGATGCCGACCACGAAGAGCTTGTCGAGCTTGTCGGGCGCGAGGGCCGCGGCGCTGTACGCGGACGCGGCGCCGTAGTCGTGGCCGATCACGATCGCGGGCTCGCCGTCGTTGAGCGCCTCGATCAGCGCGAGCACGTCGCGGCCGAGGGTCTCGGAGTCCGTGTCCTGCTCCGGGATCGCGCTCGGGTGGTAGCCGCGGAGGTACGGCGCGACGACGCGGTAGCCCTTCGCCGCGATCTGCGGCATCACGTGGTCCCAGGTGTACGGGGTGTCCGGGAAGCCGTGGAACATGAGGACGAGCGGGCCCTCGCCCTCCTCGAGGTACGCAAAACGAATTCCGTTGGCCTCGACGTGGCGCATGCGAGCGCTGTAGCAGACCCAACCGATGCGTCGACTCGCGCGTAGGAAGAGCCAGATGTGCCGACCCGTCGCCGTCGCGCTCGCGCTGAGCCTCGCCACGAGCTGCGGCGCCTCGCCGCCGCGCGTCGCCTCGGCGACGAGCGCCCCGGAGTGGAGCGAGTGGAGCCCCGAGGCGTTCGCGCGCGCGCGCGACGAGCGGCGGGCGATCCTGTTGAGCGTGCAGGCGGGCTGGTGCCACTTCTGCCACGTGATGAACGAGGAGACGTATCCCGACCCCGCGGTGCGCGCGCGGCTCGGCGCGTTCGTGCTCGTGCGCGCCGACGGCGACGCGCGGCCCGATCTCGCGGAGCGCTACCGGCGCTACGCGTGGCCCGCGACGGTGTTCCTCGCGCCGGACGGAAGGCAGATCCTCGCGCTCCGCGGGCACGTCCCGCCGGCGCGATTCGCGGAGCTCCTCGACGAGGTGATCGCGGCGCACGCGGACGGTCGCGTGCTCGAGGACGAGTCGCTCGCGCTCGGCGTGCCCTACGACGACCTCGACGCGCTCCGCACGATCGCGACCGCGCAGCTCGACGCGATGTACGACGACGAGGGCGGCGGCTGGGGCCGGCGGCAGCGCTACCCGCTCGCGGCGCCGGTCGAGCACGCGCTCTATCGCGCGCGCGTGCGCGGCGAGGCGGCGTGGCAGCGGCGCGCCTACGCGACGCTCGAGCGCTACGCGACGCTCATCGATCCGGTCGACGGTGGGATGTACCAGTACTCGGTCCCGTT
>JAYRVK010001131.1:0-3657 GCA_041918555.1 Sandaracinaceae bacterium | reverse complement strand
TCGACGATCGCACGCCCGAGCGGCTCGAGCGCGTGAGCCTGACCCACGGCGGGCTGGTCGGGACCTTCGGCGATCTCGTCGAGGGGGCGAAGCGCGGCGAGGTGGACCTCATCTACATCGCGCTCCCGCTGAAGGCGGAGCCGCGCGTCAACGATCTCCTGCGGCGGCTCGCGGACACGACCGCGAGCGTCTACATCGTCCCCGACTTCTTCGTCTTCGATCTGCTGCACGGGCGCTGGAGCCAGCTCGGCGACCTCCCGGTCGTGAGCATCTTCGAGACGCCGTTCTACGGGATCGACGGCTGGGTGAAGCGCGCCGAGGACCTGATCCTCGGGACCTTCTTCCTCGTGTGCGGGGCGCCGCTGATGATCGGGATCGCGATCGCGATCAAGCTGAACAGCAAGGGCCCCGTCTTCTTCAAGCAGCGTCGCTATGGCCTCGAGGGCGAGGTCATCGAGGTCCTCAAGTTCCGCACGATGACCGTCGCCGAAGACGGCGATCAGGTGAAGCAGGCGAAGAAGGACGACGATCGGATCACGAGGGTCGGTCGCATCCTGCGCAAGACGTCGCTCGACGAGGTCCCGCAGCTCATCCACGTGGTCGGCGGGAGCATGTCGCTCGTCGGCCCGCGCCCGCACGCGGTCGCCCACAACGAGCTCTACCGCAAGAAGATCAGCGGCTACATGCTGCGCCACAAGGTCAAGCCGGGCCTGACGGGCTGGGCGCAGGTCAACGGCTGGCGCGGCGAGACCGACGAGCTCTGGAAGATGGAGCGGCGCATCGAGCACGATCTCGAGTACATCCGCCGCTGGGGCCTGCTCTTCGACCTCCAGATCGTGTTCCTGACGGTGTGGGGCGTGCTCTTCGGCGGAAAAGTCCGCGCGAACGCCTACTGAGGCGGGGTCGTCACTCGCCCGTAACCGGGGTGGAGCGCGGGTCGCCTTGCGCCGAGCGCGCGCTCCTGTAAGACGTGGACCGGCGCGGCGCAGGTTCCCTCGGGGGGAGAGCTCGAGGAGACACGGTGGTCCATCAGAGCGAGACGGTGCCCAAGGCGACCCTCGGAATCGATCTGGGGACGACGCACACGGTCGTCGCGCACAACGGACGGACCCTCACGGTCGCGCCGGACGAGGCCCGGCCCACGCTCCTCCCGTCCGCCGTCGCGTACCCGCCCTCGCGTCAAGAGCTCGTGGGCTGGGACGCGCGCCGGCGGCGGCCCGTCGATCCGGCGAACACGCTGCTCTCGACCAAGCGCCTGATCGGCGCGCGCTGGGGCAGCTACCGCGCGCGGCGCTTCGCCGAGCACCACCCGCACCAGCTCGTCGAGCGCGACGGCGACGCCGCGATCGAGACACGCTGCGGGGTGATCAGCCCCGCTCACGTGGCCACGCGCCTCCTGTGCACCGCGACGATGTGGTCGGGGTGCACGACGGCCACGCGCAGGGCCGTGATCACGGTGCCCGCCGCGTTCGAGCTCCCCGAGCGCGAGGCGACCCTCGCCGCCGCGCGCGCGGCGGGGTTCGCGGGCGCCGCGCTGATCGACGAGCCGGTCGCGACGGCGATCGCGTATCTCGATCGATCCAACGTGCGCTACGCGCTGGTCTACGATCTCGGCGGCGGCACGTTCGATCTCGCGCTCGTCGACTGCAGCAAGTACCCGTTCCGCGTCGTCGCGCACGCGGGCGACCCGTACCTCGGCGGGGACGACGTCGATCGGATCCTCGCGACGCGCCTCGCCGATCGCGTGCTCAGCCAGCACCGCTGGGACCTCGCCACGGATCCCATCGTCTTCGCGCGGCTCGTCGCGGCGTGCGAGACGGCGAAGGTCGCGCTGACCGAGCAAGAGAAGTTCCTCGTCGATCTCGGCGAGGTCGATCCGGCGGGCCCGTGGACGAGCCAGCCCGTCGCGCTCGCGCGGCACGAGCTCGCGGGGATCACGCAAGATCTCGTGCGTGGTACGTTCGCGCTCGTCGACCACGTCCTGGGCGAGGCCAACGTGCGCGCGCGCGACGTCGACGCGATCTTCCTCGCCGGCGGCTCGACCTCGCTCCCCGGCCTGCGCGAGATGGTCGGCCAGTACTTCCAGAAGCGCGCGCGGCACGACCTCGATCCGATGCACGTGGTCGCCGTGGGGGCGAGCCTCGCGGCGGCGCGCCCGAACCTCGCGCGGCTCCTCGACGCCGAGGGCTTCGCGGCCTAGAGATCGCACCGCGATGCGGTGCGCGCCGACCGGTCCCTTGCCCGACGTGATCGGTCCGGAGGAGGTCGCGCTGCTGTTCGACGCGGAGTGCGTGGTGTGCAGCGGCTGGGTGCACTTCGTCCTGAGGTGGGATCGCGAGGGCGCGCTCCGGATCGGGGCGGTGCAGTCCGAGGGCGGGCGAGCGCTGCTCGCGTACGCGGGGCTCGACCCCGAGGACGTGGACACGATGCTCCTCGTCGAGCGCGGCGTGCCGTGGGCCAAGTCGGACGCGTTCCTGCGCGCCTGCCGCTACTTCCGCTTCCCGATGTGGCTCCCGCGGCTGGGGTATGTGCTGCCGCGGGCCCTGCGCGACTGGCTCTACGATCGCGTGGCGAAGAACCGGTACTCGCTCTTCGGGAAGAAGGAGCTGTGCCTCATCCCCGCGCCCGAGCAGCGCGCGCGGTTCCTGCCGGGGTAGGCTCGGGGTCGGATGCGAACACGCTGCTTCGGGGTCGTCGGTCTCTTCTTCGTCGGGCTCGCGAGCGCCTGCGCCGGGCGCGGCCTGCCCGCGCACTCGCTCGCGCGCTACGCCCGCGCGAACGGCGGCGAGCAGGTGCGCCTCGCCGGCGCGGTGAGCGGCGGCTACGTCCGCGAGACCGAGCCCGCGACCGCGGGCGGGACGGAGGCGGAGGCCCTCGCGGTGCCGCTGGCCGAGGTGGGCGGCACGTACCGGCTGCACGAGCTCTACGGCGCGAGCGTGACCGCGAGCCCGGGCCTGCTCACGATCGAGGGCCAGCTCCGCTTCGGCGATCCGAGCGCCGCGGTGGCCATCCTCCACGGCATCGGCGGCGGCGTGACGGCGTTCGGCGACGAGCCGACGTTCCAGCTGAACCTCGTCGGTGGGGTGTTCGCGCAGCTCGGGATCGACGCGCAGAACTTCATCCTGCTCGGCGGGCGCTACGTCTTCGATGACCTCCACGGCGGCGGATCGACGGCGGGCTCGACGCAGCGCGGCCAGCACTGGATCGGCGCGGGCGCAGGGTGGCTCGGGCAGCTGTTCAGCTTCTTCGGGATCGGCGCGGAGCTCCACGGCGGCGTGATCGCGCGCGTGGACGGGAGCCCGACCGCGTGGTTCCTCTTGCTCACGGTGACGCTGAGCGCGGCGTTCTGAGGGCGCGCGGATCGCGTCGAGCAGCGCGGCGAGGTCGGCGTCTGAGTTTTCGAGGGGGCTGCGCACCCCTCCCCCGACGCGCGCGAGACGCGCGCTTGCGGGGCCCCCTCCGCCGTTCGAAGGCGCTGGCGCGCGTTCGTTCCCCGCGCGAGGCGCGGGGCCCCCTCGGCCGACGGCCGGCGCTGCGCGCCGGGCTGGCCTCGATCGTCGCGCCTCGGCCTCGGCTCAGTCATTCATCGACTGCCTTTGATTTGAGCTCTCGAAGGGGGTCTCACCCCCTTCCCCCCGCGCGAGTGAATCGCGCTGG
>JAYRVK010001130.1:0-3418 GCA_041918555.1 Sandaracinaceae bacterium | reverse complement strand
GCGGACCGGCCCGCTGCCGAGGCGCCGGGGCGGGCGCCGCGGCGGAGCGCGGCATCGCGGGCGCGGCCATGCCCTCGTACAGCGCCCGCGCAGCGGGGACGGGCGCCAGCGCCTCGCGCATCCGCGCGACCGCGCGGCTCAGCCGCATGCGCACCGCGCCCTCGGCGAGCCCGAACGCATCGGCGAGCTCCGGGTAGCCGAGCCCGTGGCCGAAGCGCAGCACGACGAGCGCGCGCTCGCTCTCGCCGAGCGCGTCGAGCCCGGCGCGCACGTCCTGCCGCCGCTCGAGGAGATCCGCGATCGACGGCTCGGGCGCGGGCTGCGCGTCGGGCTCGTCCGGCTCCTCGCGCGGCTCGCGCTTGCGCGCGCGCAGCTCGTCGACGCAGCGGTTCCGCGCGATGCGCAGGATCCACGTGCGGGTCGAGGCCTCGCCGCGGAAGGTCGGCAGCGCCTTGAACGCCCGCACGAACACGTCCTGGCTCACGTCCTCGGCGAGCGTCGCGTCGCGGAGCATCGAGCGGCAGAGCGCGTAGACCTCGTCGGCGTGCCCGTGCACGAGCAGCGTGCCCGCCGCGCGCACGTCGCCCGCCGCGAGGTGGCGGAGCATGGCGGTGTCGCGGTCGGGCGGGGCGTCCATCGGGCAGAACCGTCGCGATGATGGACGAGCGCGGCGGGGTTCCGTCACGGAGTTTTTTCGCCCCCCCGCGAAGGCTCAACGATCTCGCGGTGCTCGAGGAATCTTCGCGCCCTCGGTGTGACCCGCGATCGCCGCGCGCGGTCGATCTCCGCGAAAGGGGCTCGGACCACCATGACCGACATCGAGATCCGCAACGGCACGTTCCTCCAGCTCGGCGACGTCACGCTCACCTTCCAGCGCACCCTGCGCATCCCCGACGACGGCAGGAGCTACCCGCTCCCGCCCGGGCTCGGGTGCTTCCCGCTCCGTCGCGTCGCCGACTACGCCGACCGCGTGCCCGACGGCTGGGCGGAGCAGGGCGGCGTGTTCCTCCCGATGTACCAGCGCGAGGCGATGTGGCTCTCGTTCAGCGGCGCGCCGCGCGCGCTCAAGATCGGCGTCGGCAAGGTCTGCGCGATCAGCGGCGAGCGCTGGCGCGAGGGCCTCGAGGCCAAGCCCCAGAACTACGTGGTGACGGGCACGCAGCCGTGGCTCGACGGCATCGCGAGCGGCAAGGGCACCATCCGCCAGTTCGTCGCGATGCCGCTCGGCATGGGCTACACGGTCGAGGCGCAGGTCACCGGCGAGGAGAAGCACGGCGGCATCCAGCTCCAGCTCTACGGGCCCAAGCCGGGCAAGCTCCCGCCGTGGGGCGGGCCGTACCGCGCGGCGCTCTCCGAGTCGGCCGCGATGCCCTGCGCGATGGGCGCGCCCCCGCCGCCCGCGTGCGCGGCCCCCGCGCCGGGCCGGCAGCACGCAGGCGCCATGGGCCTCGCCGCGGGCGGGCGCATGAAGCAGAAGATCTACCCCGACCCGCACGGCCTCGCGACGTGGGATCAGGGCGAGCGCACCCGCGTCTTCGTCCACATCGTCAACAGCGAGCTCTGGCGCGAGATCACCGGCGAGGAGCCGCCCGCGACGCCCGTCACCGCCAAGTCGTACGCGCAAGCCAACTTGCCCTGGTTCGAGCTCTACGACGAGGGCGCGCCGACGATCGCGCCGACCGACACGCTGAAGGACGTGAAGAGCGTGAAGGAGCTCGACGCCGACAAGTTCGGTTCCGTGCTCCAGGATGACGCGCCGGTGCCGGTCGGCCCGGTGAAGAAGCTGATCCACGCGGCGCTGGGGAAGCTGCGCGTCACCGACGGCGACTGGTGACGTAGCTTCAGGCCTCTTCGCCCTCGAGGTGCTTGGTGACGAGCGCGGCGAGCCACGCGCGGTACTGCGCGGGCGTGTCGGGCTCGTCCTCGAGGCCGAAGGCCACCAGGAGCGGCTCCTCGAACACGGCCGCGCCGAGCAGGCTGTAGGTCAGCATCATCAGCGTGAACGCGGTGTCCTTCGGGTCGTGGCGCCGCTCGGTGTTGCGCTCGCGCGTCAGGTGCGCGATCTGCGCGAGGAGCTGGAGCGGGCGGCGCCGGTCGAGCTCGTGGTCGGGGTCCGAGAGGACGAGGTGCGCGAGGAGCCGGCCGTAGCCCTGCTCGACCATCACCGCGTAGGCGCGCTCGATCATCTGGGCCGCGCCGCGCTCGTGGTCCTCGACCGCCACGATCCCCGCGGCGAGCTCGCTCTGCAGCCCCTCGATCGCGCGGCGCGTGACCTCGGCGACGAGCCCGTCGCGGCTCCCGAAGTGGTGGAGGATCGCCTGGTGCGAGATGCCGAGCTCCTTCGCGAGATCCGCGAGCCGGAGCCCCTGCGGGCCCACCTTCCCGAGCCGCTCGGTCGCCGCGTCGAGGATCCGCGCGCGGGCGTCCGCCCCCTTCAGCCGTCGTCGTCGCACCATCGACCGCGATTCTAGGCCTTGACCGGCCGGGGGAACGAACTTACTTACTCTCCAGTAACTTACTGGTTGGTAGGTAAAGGAGACCTCGATGACTCAGACCACCGCGTTTCGCCCGCTGGAGGCCGCGCGCGCGATGCGCCGCCTGCTCGACGACCCCGACCGGACCGAGGAGGCGTTCACCATCGTCCGCGTGATCGACGGGGGCGGGATCGACCGCCTGTATCGCCGCTTCCAGAGGACCGAGGCGGGCCAGCGGCTCTTGCGCGAGCGCCCGTCGCTCCTCGAGATCATGCGGGACCGGGAGCGGCTCGCCGCGATGCCCGAGGGGAGCCTCGGCCGCGCGTACCTCGCGTTCTGCGAGCGCGAGGGCCTCACCCCGGGCGGCCTCGTCGACGCGAGCGACGTCGAGCAGCGCGCGCTCATGGACGAGGATCGCCGCTACATCGCCGATCGCATGCGCGACAGCCACGACCTCTACCACCTCGTGACCGGCTGCCGCACGGACCTCGCCGGCGAGCTCGGCGTGCTCGCCTTCACGACCGCGCAGACGGGCAGCCTCGGCACCGGGTTCCTCGTCGCGGCCGGCTACCTCCACTCCTTCGGCCTGCCCGAGAGCGGCGGCCCCGGTCGCCGGATGGCGCGCGAGATGTTCGCGCGGGGCCTGCGCGCGGAGTGGTTCCCGACCGCCGACTGGGAGGCGCTCCTGCTCCGCCCGATCGACGAGGTCCGCGTGGAGCTCGGCATCCGCTCGGTCCCCGTCTACCAGCCCTTCTACAAGGCCGACCTCGACGCCATGCTCGCCGCGTAGGTCGGCCGAGGGGAACCCATCGCCCCGCAATGGCGCGCAGCGCCCCTCGGAAACTCAAGGGCTGTCGATTAATCGAGCGAGCCGAGGCCGAGCGAGCGTCGATCGAGCCCAGGCCGGCGCGCAGCGCCGGCCGTCGGGCGAGGGGGCCCCCACG
>JAYRVK010001129.1:0-15330 GCA_041918555.1 Sandaracinaceae bacterium | reverse complement strand
GCTGCGCGGCGGGCTCGTGGATCTGTTCGCGACGTTCCTCCCGGACACCGACGACCGGATCCCGCAGCCGTACGGGCACCGCTTCGATCTCGCCCTGGCGCCCGCGGAGAGCCTGTCGGGCCCGACCCGCCCGACCACCTCGATGTTCACCGCAACGGACGTTGACACGCTCGGCGTGTGCTTCCAGGACACGAGGACGCGCGCGCCAGCGATCGCGGTGTTCGAACCGGGCGCGCGGTCGCGCGGCCTCGCGCTCGGGGTCCCCGCGGGGGAGTGCCTCGGCCTCGCGGGGGGCGGCGGCCGCTGGATGGTCGCCCACGACTTCGGCGACGAGTCCCCGCCCGAGCCTCTCTGGACGCTCTTCGGCCGCGACGGGTCGTTCGTCACGATGCCGCGGCCGTTCTTCCCGCCCGGCGTGCGCGACGCGCGCGTCGCGGTCACGGCGCACCGCGACGGCTTCGCGTGGGTGGGCAGCGAGTCCTCGGTCGGCGAGCTCGTCGTCGGCGTCACCCCGAACGGCGTCGAGATCACGGAGGTGCGCCTGCGCGAGGTGCCGTGGGTCCCGGGGGGCCCTGCGATCGCGTCGGGCGCGCTCGACCGGTCCACGCTCGCGATCGGCGCGTGGGCGTTCGGCCTGCGCGTGATCTTCGTCGACCCGGAGCGCGGGGTGGAGGTGGCGCGGAGCGACTCGCTCATGTTCTCGATGCAGGCCGACGTGCGTCCCGCGATCGTCGCGACGCGGTCGGCGACGATCGTGGCGGCCAAGGGCTACGGCGACATCGATCCCTTCGGCGGGAGCCTCGAGGTGATCGCCGTCGACGCCTCCGGGCGCGTGGTCTCGTCGCTCGGCTTCCCGACCCGCCGCAACGACTTCCGCGCCGAGGGCGTCGACCTCGCGACCGACGGCGACCTCGTGGTCGCGCACTGGTCCGACGTCGAGCCGGATCCCACCGGCGTCGAGGTGCCGATCACGCGCGCGATGGTCCTCGAGTGCGTGCGGTGACGGTCAATCGCCCTGCATCAGGCCGAGGACCTTGCCGCCCACGATCCGGACGTTCGCCGCGGCCGGCGTCTTCGGGAGCCCCGGCATCGTCATCACCTCGCCCGTGAGCAGCACGACGAAGCCCGCGCCCGCGCTGAGGCGCGCCTCGCGGACGGTGATCGCGTGGCCGCGCGGCCGGCCGATCAGCGCGGGGTCGTCGCCGATCGAGAGCGGCGTCTTGGCGATGCAGATGGGCAATCGCAAGTCGTCTTGCTCCAGCCGATCGAGCACCCGCGCCGCGTCGGGCTCGATCACGACGCGCTCGGCGCCGTACACGCCGCGCGCCACGGCCTCGATCTTGTCGCGGTAGCGGGCCTCGAGCGGGTAGAGGAACCGGGGCGCCCCGCGCTCGCCGACCGCGGCCTTCACCGCGCGGGCGAGGAGCGTCGAGCCCGCGCCGCCCTCCGCGAAGCCGCGGCACGGGGCGCACGGGACGCCGTGCCTCTCGGCGTGGGCGGCGACGAGCGAGAGGTCGGCCTCCGCGTCGTCGGGGAACACGTTGATCGCGACGACGGGTGACAGCCCGAAGCGCCGCACGCTCTCGACGTGGTGGTCGAGGTTCGCGAGCCCGTCCGCGATCGAGCCGGCGCCGTGGCTCGCGAGCGCGCGCAGCGTCGTGACGAGCACCACCGCGTCGGGCCAGAGCCCCGCGGCGCGGCACTTGATGTCGAGGAACTTCTCGCCGCCGAGGTCGAAGCCGAAGCCCGCCTCCGTCACGACGACGTCGGCGTAGGCCATCCCGAGCCGCGTCGCGAGCACGCTCGAGCACCCGTGCGCGATGTTCGCGAACGGCCCGCCGTGGACGAGCGCGGGCGTGCCCTCGCGCGTCTGCACCAGGTTCGGCATCAGCGCGTCGCGCAAGAGCGCGGTCATCGCGGTGGCCGCGCCGAGGTCCTTCGCCGTCACCCGGCTCCGATCGGCGCGCTGGCCCACGACGATCCGGCCCAGGCGCAGGGCGAGGTCGTCCTCGGAGGTCGCGAGGCCGAGGATCGCCATCACCTCGCTCGCCGCGGTGATGTCGAAGCGGCTCTCGCGCGGGACGCCGCCGTTCGGTCCGCCCAGGCCCACCACCACGTCGCGGAGCGCGCGGTCGTTCATGTCGAGCGCGCGCGGCCAGCTGACGCGCCGCGGATCGAGCCCGCTCGCCGCGCCGAAGTGGAGGTCGTTGTCGACGAGCGCCGCGAGGAGGTTGTGCGCGCTCGTGATCGCGTGGAGGTCGCCGGTGAAGTGGAGGTTGATGTCGGTCGCCGGCTCGAGCTGCGCGCGCCCGCCGCCCGTGCCCCCCCCCTTGATCCCGAACACCGGGCCGAGCGAGGGCTCGCGCAGACACACCACGGCGCGCTCGCCGATCGCAGAGAGCCCCATCCCGAGCGCGACGCTCGTGGTGGTCTTGCCCTCGCCGGCCTTCGTCGGCGTGATCGCGCTGACGAGGACGAGCCTCGCGGCCGCGGGCCGTCCCTCGAGCGCGGCGAGCTCGATCTTGGCCTTGTCACGGCCGTACGGGAGCACGTGGCGGGCGTCCACGCCGAGCTGCGCGGCGACTTCGTGGATGGGCTTCATCGCGCGGGAGCATACCCGTCAGGAGGAGCGCGGGATGGAGAACCAACCGTCGAGCCGCGGGAGCCCCGGGCGGGCGCGCGCGGCCGCGATCGCGGCGTCGATCTCGGCCTGCGCCAGCGGCGCGCGCCCGTACACGTCCATGCCCTCCGGGGTGACCCCGAGCGTGGCGCGCGAGAACCACGTCACCGCCCAGCGCGCGTCCGGCGCGACGAGCACGAACCCCCACGTCGAAGTGCACCACGCGAGCCAGCCCGCGCCCCGCCAGCGGAAGAAGCCCGGTCGCTCGGGGAGCGGCGTGTCGATCCCCGCTAGCGAGCGCTCGGAGGCGCCCTTCCGGAACCGGAGCGTGTCCGTCCAAGCGCCGTCCGGGCGCGGCGCGTACTCGACCGTCGCGTCGCTCCGCCCGCGCCAGAACGACAGGGTCGTCGCGGCGATGTGCCAGCGCCCGGCGAGCGTGGGCGGATCGAGGTCGGGCACCCCGGGCGGCAGCGTCATCCATCGGCTTGTACCGCGCGGTGTCAGGTGCTTGTTAGGCCTTCGCCGGGGGCTCGTCGGACTACGCTGCGCGCTCCATGCGCCGGTGGCTCGGCTCGCTCCCCCTCCTGCTCGCGCTCGCGTGCGACGCCGCGCCCGCGCCCGACGACGGCGGCGCGAGCGACGCGGGGGCGCCGCCCCCGCCCCTCCCCGCGTCGACCGCGCACTGCGCCTACGCCCCGCTGCCGTCCACCGCGGGCGCGGGCGGCGCCGTGGCGGCGGGGCCGATCGAGGTCGGGCTCGCCGAGCTCGCGCTCGACCTGCCGGTGGGCGTCGCCCTCGGGGGCAACACGTCGCGCGCCGCGCCGATCGAGAACCAGGGGTGGGTCGACCGGCGCGAGGTCTACGTCGCGGGGAGCTTCACGCCCTCGGTGGGGATCGAGACCATCCCGAAGGTGAAGGTCGTCGCGATCCGCGCCGGAGGCGAGACCGTCGTGTTGATCCGCACCGACACCATCTTCGCGGACGACACGATCACGCACGAGGTGACGGAGCGCCTGGGCCCCGAGCTCGCGGGCAAGGTCCTCTGGACCACGAGCCACACGCACACCGCGCCCGAGCAGTACTCGGCCGATCGCAAGTTCCAGGTCGGCGGCGGCCCGGTGCGCGGCTCGGTGCGCGCGGCGCTGATCGAGCGCATGACCGAGGCGGCGCGGCAGGCCCTGGGCGCGATGGTGCCCGCGCGGATCGGGATCGCGACCGACGACGCGTTCGATCCGGACGACCGCGTGTCCTACGACCGGCGACCCGAGAACGACTCGCTCCACGCCGGCGAGCCGGGCAAGGACGACGAGCTCGCGCTGATCCGGATCGACGCGCTCGACGGGACGCCGCTCGCGATCCTCCCGGTCTTCGGGGTGCACTCGGCGATCCTCGACGACGACGTCTCGGTGTTCTCGACCGACGCGAGCGGGATGTACGAGCGGATGCTCGAGGAGTCCTTCGATCACGAGGTCTTGGTGGTGCACCTCCAGGGCGCGGCCGGCGACGTGCTCGGCGCGAGCGAGGGCCACCTCGCGTACCCCGAGGACGAGCCGCGCTGGGACTTCGCGCGCAACGAGGAGAACGGGCGCTGGGCGCTGCCGATGCTGCGGGCGGCGTGGGAGCGCGCGGGCGAGGCGATGCGCGACTCGATCGAGCTCGAGATGGTCACGCGCTCGATCCCGATGGGACCGGACTGGCGCACGTTCACGGTGCGCGGGGGTGCCCTCGAGTACGCGCCGTGGGACGGGACCCGCGCGTGCGACCGCGAGATCTTCGGGTCGGGCGGCGAGGTGCGCTCCCCCATCGACGAGTTCAACGCCCCGACGGGCGCGGCGCTCTGCGGCGACCCCGAGAGCGCGATGCTCGACATCGCGCGGATGCCCAACACGCGCGGCCTCGGGCCCTACCACTCGTGCGGTCAGATCGCGCGCGCCACGGAGATCCTCGGGATCCTCCTCGACATGGACTTCGGACCGGCGCCGCTGTGCCTCTCGACCCGTACCACGATCTCGGCGCTGCGGATCGGGGAGCACCTGTTCTTGACCGCGCCCGGCGAGCCGGTGGTGCCTTGGGCGCGTGCCGTGCGCGAGCGCGCCCCCTACGGGCGCGCGCGCACCTTCGTGCTCGGGTACGCGCAGGGGCACAACGGGTACATCCTGGGCCCCGAGGACTGGCTGCGCGGCGGCTTCGAGCCCTCGATCAACAGCTGGGGCCCGCTCGAGGGCGAGTACCTCGCGGAGCGCGTGCTCGAGCTCGCGGAGCTGGCGGTGAGCGCGCCGCGCGAGGACGCGGCCGAGGGCGGGACGGACCGGGTGGTCGCCGAGGCGTTCGACGACGGCATCACGCCCGCGCCCGACCCCGCGCCGCTCGCGGGGACGGTGCCCGGCACCGTACCCGAGGAAGTCTACTTGCGCTTCGCGGCGCGCCCCGCGGGCGGTCAGCCGCCCCCCGTGGTGCCGCGCGGGACGGGGGTCGCGACCTTCGTGTGGATCGGCGAGGACCCCGCGTCGGGCACGCCCCGCGTGGTGCTCGAGCGGGAGGTCGACGGCGGGTTCGCGCCGGTGCGTCGCCGGAGCGGTCGAGAGGTCCAGGACTGGGACCTCCTCCTCGTGTGGACGCCCGTGCCGCTGCTCGAGCAGGACGCGCCGCGCACGCACTACTGGGCGCTCGAGTGGCAGGCGGTCCACTGGGCCGGCGGGCTCGAGGAGCGTCTGTCCGCGCCGGCGGGCCGCTACCGGTTCCGCGTCGAGGGGACCGGGTACGCGATCGCGAGCGAGCCCTTCGAGGTCGTGCCCGCGCCGCTCGCGGTGAGCGCGCGGGTCGAGGGCGCGGAGCTCGCGATCGAGCTGGGCGTCGAGCCGCGCCACGGGTGGCGGCTCCTGCGGATGAGCGGGGTGATGAACGAGCGCGTGCCGCTCGACGCCGGGCCGTTCACCGTCGAGCTCCACCGCGGGGCCGCCGTCGAGACCCTGACCGGCGTGCCCCTCGCCGCGCCCGGCTCCCTGCGCGTCCTGCCCGCGTCGGGCGCGACCATCGAGCGCGTGGTCGTCGTCGACCCCTACGGGAACCGCGGCGAGGCGAGCTTGTGAGGGCCGGGCCGGGTATCCTCTGCGCGACGGCATGCCGATCCTCACCCCGGAGGAGCGCCTCGGGACGACCGTGGCGGGCAAGTACCACCTCGACCGGATCCTCGGCGCGGGCGGGATGGGCGTCGTGTTCGCGGCGCACCACCAGTGGACCAACCGCAAGGTCGCGCTGAAGCTCCTCCGCCACGAGGCGGCCGAGAACGCCGACGTGGTGCGCCGGTTCCTGCGCGAGGCGAAGGCCGCGGCGAAGCTCCGGCACCCGTCGGTCGTCGACGTGCTCGACATGGGCCAGGACGACGACGGCGGCGTCTACCTGGTCCTCGAGCTCCTCGAGGGCGAGGCGCTCAGCGCCGAGCTCGAGCGCGAAAGCAAGATCGACGCGGCGCGCGCGCTCCTCGTCACCCTGCCGATCCTCGACGCGCTCGCGGAGGCGCACGAGAAGGGGATCGTCCACCGGGATCTCAAGCCCGACAATATATTTTGCCATCGTGCACCAGGCGGCGAGCTCCTCCCGAAGGTCCTCGACTTCGGGATCGCGAAGGTCCTCGAGTCCGCGAAGACCCTCGACACGCAGACGGGCACGGTGCTCGGGACGCCGTACTACATGTCCCCCGAGCAGGCGTCGGGCACCGACGAGGTCGGCCCGCCCGCGGACGTCTGGTCGATGGGGGTGGTCCTCTACGAGTCGCTCACCGGCGAGCGCCCCTTCGATGGCCCGAGCGCGACCGCGATCCTCCTCAAGATCATGACGGGCGACGTCCCCTCGCTCGCCGCGGTCGAGGGCGTGCCGCCCTCGATCGCGCGCACGATCGATCGCGCGCTCGTGCGCGACCCGAAGCAGCGCTACGACGACATGGGCGCGTTCGCGCAGGCGCTCCGCGCGGCCGCCGCGGAGGCGAGCCTCGAGGCGCCGCGCCGCGTCACGCTCTCGGAGCTCAAGACGCTGGCGGTGGTCGACGGCGAGGAGGCGTTCGCGACCACGCTGCGCTCCGACACGCCGCCGGTGGATCGGCCGCGGACGCCCAAGCCCGAGCTCGCCGAGGCGCGGCAGACCGGGGCGAGCCGCGTCGCGCCGCGCGGTCGGGGCGGGATGGCGGCCGCCGTGGCGATCGGGGTCCTCGCGCTCGTCGGGGCCGGGGTCGCGTGGAGCCAGCTCGGCGCGGACGACGCGTCCCCGGTCCCCGCCGCGTCGCCGCCCGCGCCCGTGGCGATCCCCGAGCCGTCCGAGCCGCCGCCGCCGGTGGAGCCCGCGCGCGTCGAGGAGCCCACGGTTCCCGAGGGCCTCGACGTCGCGACCGCGCCGGAGCTCGTCGAGGCGGAGCCCGCGGCGCCCGAGGAGACGAGCGCGGCGCGTCCCCGCCGGCGCCGGTCCGCCGAGGAGGCCGATCCGCCTCCGACCGCGGTGGAGACGCCGCCCGAGCGCGGCGGCGCGGCGACGGTGATCCGCGACACCTTCTGAAGCGGGGTATCCTCGCGTCATGGCTCGGGGCCTCGGGGCGGTGCTCGTCGCGGCGCCCGCGCGCGCGCAGCTCGTCGCGGACCCGCCGGCCGAGCCGCCGGTCGCGGAGCCCGCCGTCGACCCGCGCCTCGACGAGGCCCGCACTCTGTTCCAGCAGGGCGTCGAGCTCTCGCGTCAGGATCGCTGGGGCGAGGCCCTCGAGTACTTCCGCCGCTCGCTCGCGATCGTCGAGCGGCCGAACACGATCTTCAACATGGCCGGGATCTACGTGCGCTTGGGCCGCGGCACGGAGGCGGTCGAGGCCTACCGGCGATATCTCGCGCTCGCATCGACGATCCCGACCGCGCGGCGGCCGAGCGCGCGCTCGTGGTCGCCGAGGCGTCCATCGCGCGCCTCGAGCTCGAGGTCTCGCCCGAGGACGCGGAGGTGCGCGTCGACGGGCGTCGCGTCGAGGGGAGCGGTCCGCGCCGCGTGTTGCTGCTCGACCCGGGCGAGCGCGCGCTCTCGATCGCGGCCCGTGGCCACGAGACGCGGACGATCATCGTCTCCGCGCTCCCGGGCGATCGCGTACACCAGCTGGTCGAGCTTAGTCTTCGACGGGGTTTTCACCCCCTTCCCCCAGCGCGAGTTAATCGCGCTGGGGCCCCCAACCCCAGTACGAACGCGGCATAGCCGCGTTCGCTCCCCACGCTTTGCGTGGGGCCCCCTCGGCCCACGGCCGTCGCTGCGCGACTGCCTGGCCTCGATCGATTTATCGACACCCTCTGAGCCGCGGGCGCTCGCGCCGTCTTGCAGAGGGCCGCGCGGGGACGTACGTGCTCAGCGTTGGAAAGGACCCGAGCCATGGACGTTTCGGATAAGAGGCACCTGCAGATCGTCGATCCGGTCAGGCGGCAGGCCGAGCGCGGGTTCCAGAGCGACGAGCTGTCCCCGATGGATCCCCCGGACGTCTACGCGCCGCCCGCGGTCGACGCGATCCCAAAGGAGCAGCTCCACCCGTTCCTCCGGCACCTCACCGAGGAGCACGCCTCCCTGATCGCGCACCTCGACGCGGTGGAGCGGGCGGTCCAGGCGGTTGGCGAGTCCGGCTACCGGCGCGAGACGCAGGAAGCGCTCGAGGCGTTCCTCGAGGCTTTCGAGGCCGAGTTCATCCCGCACAGCCGCGAGGAGGAGCAGACGTTCTTCCGGCGCCTGGCGCAGCGGCTGATCGAGACGGGCGAGCACAGCTCGGGCGATCACCCGACGACCGCGATCGACATCATGTTCGACGAGCACCTGCGCGCGAACCAGATCGCCGCGGGCATCGCGGCGATGCTCGTCCTCGCCCCGAGGATCCGCGACGCGGAGTCGCGCAAGATCGTGCTGGCCTCCGCGCTCGGCGAGGTGATGCGGCTGGTCGAGCTCCTTCGGTTGCACATGTTCCGCGAGGACAACATCGTCTTCGCGTCCGCGCAGCGTCTGCTCCCGGCGGAGGAGCTGGACGGCTACTAGAGCCCAGCGGCGGCGAACGGAGGACCCACATGACGAGCTCGGAACAGCCCGCGGGCGGTCTGGCGGGGTGGCTGCCGCGCTGGGAGCCGGAGGACCAGACCTTCTGGAGGCAGACTGGCAGCCGGATCGCCTGGCGAACCCTGGTCGTGACCACCCTCTCGCTGATCCTCTCCTTCGGGAGCTGGTTCGTGATGAGCGTGCTCGTCGTCCGGCTGCCCGCGATCGGGTTCCGCTTCACCGAGATGGAGCTCTTCTGGCTCGCCGCGCTCCCGGGGCTCGCCGGGGGGACCCTCCGGCTCGTCCACACGTTCCTGATCCCGATCTTCGGGACCCGGCTCGTGGTCGGGGTGGCCAACCTCATCAAGCTCGTCCCGTGCATCGGGCTCGGGCTCGCGGTCTCGAACCCCGGGACCCCCTTCTGGGTCTTCGCGCTCCTCGCCCTCAGCGCGGGCTTCGGCGGGGGAGACTTCTCGTCGTACATGCCGAGCACGAGCATGTTCTTCCCCAAGCGCCTCCAAGGCACGGCGCTCGGGGTGCAGGCGGGGGTGGGCAACTTCGGCGTGAGCCTGGGGCAGTTCGTGAGCCCCTGGATCATCGGGTTCGCGGCCTTCGGGGCGATGGGGGGGGCGGCTCAGACCCTCACGAGCCCGGCCGGGACGCACGACGTCTGGCTCCAGAACGCCTCCTACTTCTACATCCCGTTCCTCGTGGTGTTCGGCGTCGCGAGCTTCGCGCTCTTGCGGAGCGTCCCCATCCGAGCTTCGTTCCGCGAGCAGCTCGACATCTTCAAGAACCGGCACACCTGGTACTGCACGGTCACGTACGTGATGACGTTCGGGACCTTCTCCGGCCTCGCGGCGTCGTTCCCGCTGATGATCCGGCAGATCTACGGGGACTTCCCCAACGCGCCGGACCCGCTGGCCTACGCCTTCCTCGGCCCGCTGATCGGATCGGCGACCCGCGTGCTCTTCGGCTTCGTCGCCGACAAGGTGGGCGGCGCCATCGTGACGCACGTCTCCGGGATCGCGATGATCGGGCTCAGCATCGCGCTCGTGGCGCTGGGTCTGTTGACCCCGACGTCCCTGGATCAATTCCCGATGTTCGTCGGCGTGATGCTGGGTCTGTTCTTCTTCTCGGGGGCGGGGAACGCGTCGACGTTCCGGCAGTTCCCGATCATCTTCAAGCACTCTCCGCGGCAGGGCGCGCAGGTGCTGGGCTGGACCGGGGCGATCGCCGCCTACGGTCCCTTCCTCTTCGCCATGCTGATCGGGGCCTCCACCGCGAGCACCGGCTCGGCGGTCGCGTTCTTCATCGGGCTGATGGTGTTCTGCGCGATCGCGGTGGGGATCAATTGGTGGTTCTACACGCGCAAGGGCTGCGAGCACCCCTGCTGAGGGGGTCTGGATCGCGCACGGAGCGTCGTCCGGGACGGGTCTGGATCGCGCTCGGAGCCGGGAGCGCCGAAAGGACTGAAGAGGAGAAGGAGAGAAGGGTAGGTCGAATCGGAGGGGTGACCGCTACGGCGCGAGCTCGCCGCACATCTTCTCGGCTTCTGGCCTTCTCTTCTTTCGGCTCGGCTCGCGCTCCGTGGGCGTTCCAGACCCATTCGAGAGAGGTAGGTCGAATCGGAGGGTGACCTCTTCCTTCGGCTCGGCTCGCGCTCCGTGGGCGTTCCAACCCCTGCTGAGCGCGCTCGCTCACTCGCCGAGCAGATCCTCCATCATGGCGTCGTCGTCACCGGACCCCTCGCCGCCTTCGCCCTCGCCCGCGCCCTCGGCTTCGTCTCCGGCCGCGCCTTCGCCCTGGGCCCCGCCCTCCTCGCCCCCGGCGCTGCCGGTCGTCTCGGGCTCGGGCGCGGGGCACGCGTACGCGATGCCGCGCCCGCGGAAGTAGGGGCTGCCGCTCGAGTCCTCGAGCTGCTCGCTGTCGTCGACGAGCAGCGTGTTCCCGCCCACCTCGGCGGTCTTGTTGCGCATGAGGATCACGAGGTCCGCCTCGGTGCGCGGGCGCGCCGCGTCCGGCGGGATCCCGATCGCGACATCCCCGAGCAGGTTGCACCCGCTCGGCATGTCGGCGCGCGTGATGTGGTTCACGAGCCGCCCGCGATCGGTGAGCTGGATCGCGGTGGAGCAGCCCACCACCGCGAGCATGGCGGTGACGAGCGCGAGGGTTCCGAAGCGCGTCATGGCCGCTACAGAACCGTTCCGCAGGGTGCCTGTCAACTCTCTCCGATCGAGACGAGCTCCAGGACGGGCTGCCCCTCGGCCCGCGCGCGCGCGAGATCGAACGAGAGCACGAGCGACCAGTCGTTCTCGTCGTCCGGATCCACGAGCACCTGGCGCACCGTCCAGGCGTCGGCGCCCCGCTCGACGAGGGTGTTCTTCGGGTGGCGCGCGGCGCCGTCGATCCGGATCGACCCGTGCGCCTCGAGGTACGGCGCGATCGCCTCGCTCAGGCGCGCCACCTCCCAGCCCGTGAGCTCCTTCGCGTCCTCGAGCTGTCGGAGCGCGAGGAGCCGCACGAGCCGGTAGCAGGCGTTGCGGATGGACGCGGTGAACGCGCGCACGTCCGCGGTGACGTCGACGGGCCCCGCGGGTGCCTCGGGCTCCGCCCCGCGCGCGAGGAACGCCGCGGGATCCTTGAGGCGCTCCCACTCGTCGAGGAGGCTCGAGTCGACGTCGCGCACCATCGCGCCGAGCTCGTCGGTGAGATCGTAGAGGAGGTCCGTCTTCGCGTTCTCGGGGACGCTCTGCACGAGCGCCTTGTACGCGTCCGAGAGGTAGCGCAGGAGCGCGCCCTCGCTCCGCGCGAGGCCGTACTCCTTCACGTAGTCGACGAAGCCGAAGCCGCGCTCGAGGAGCTCGCGCGCCACGGACTTGGGCCGGACCTTCTCGCCCGCGAGCGCGGGGTGGCGCTTCAGGAACTCCTCGAAGAGCGCCCGGATGAGCTCGAGGTTCGGGCGGTCGATGTCGACCTCCTCGAGCTTCTTCATGCGCTCCTCGTACTCGACTCCGTCGGCCTTCAGCTGGTCGAGGAGCCGCGTCTTCTTCTCGTCGAGCTGGCGCTGGAGCACGATCGTCGGGTCCTCGAGGGTCGCCTCGACGAAGGTGATCACGTCCCACGCGTAGCTCTCCTCCTCGCGGTCGAGCGCCTCGATCGCCTCGACCACGAAGAGCGAGAGGCTCTGGTGGAGCGCGAAGTCCGACTGGAGGTCTCGGGTCACGTCGACGTACGCGCGTCCGTCGCGCTTCTCGATCTCCACGACCCCGGACGCGAGGAGCGAGCGGAACATCGAGATCGCGCGGCGCCCGTTCGCGAACTTGAGCCGCGGCGGGTCGTGCGTCGCGCGCAG
The DNA here is from genome assembly GCA_041918555.1 of Sandaracinaceae bacterium. Classification (GTDB taxonomy): domain Bacteria; phylum Myxococcota_A; class Polyangia; order Polyangiales; family Sandaracinaceae; genus JACKEC01. Next base: position 3,322 of record JAYRVK010001129.1, on the reverse strand, counting down.
GAGCTGCTTCATCCGCCGGCAGCCGTCGCCGTCGGGCCGATCGAGCACCGAGAGCAGCATCGAGTGCGTCACCGCGAAGCTCGAATCGAGCCGCTCCGGCTGGCCGCCGTGGAGCCGCGCGAACGTGGCCTCGTCCCAGTGGGCGTAGCCGTGCTCGGGCGGCTTCTTCGGGTGCAGCTTGCGGAGCTTCTTCGGATCGCCGACGGCCTTCATCCGCTGGCGCTCGTTCTCGATCACGTGCTCGGGCGCCTGGCACACCACGCTGCCGTGCACGTCGAAGCCCTTGCGGCCGGCCCGCCCCGCGATCTGCTGGAAGTCCCGGACCGAGAGGATCCCCGTCTTCACCCCGTCGAACTTGCAGAGCTGCGTGAAGACGACGGTGCGGATCGGCACGTTCACGCCGACGCCGAGGGTGTCGGTCCCGCAGATCACACGGAGCAAGCCTCGTTGCGCCAGCTTCTCGACGAGGAGCCGGTACTTCGGCAAGAGGCCCGCGTGGTGGACGCCGATCCCGTGGCCGAGCCAGCGCCGCAGGTCCTTCCCGAACGGCGTGTCGAAGCGGATCGTCGCGAGCTCCGCCTTGATCGCGTCCTTCTGATCGCGCTCGGTGAGCGCGAGGCTGGTCAGGGCCTGGGCCTGCTCGGCGGCGGCGCGCTGCGTGAAGTGCACGAGGTAGATCGGGGCCTTCCCCTGCTCGACGAGCTCGGTGACCGTCTCGTGGATCGGGGTCATCCGGAACTCGTAGTCGAGGGGCACCGGGCGCTCGACGCCGGTGACGAGCGCGGGCGCCTCGCCTCCGCTCCGAGCCGCGAGCGCGTCCTCGAAGCGCGTGGTGTCCCCGAGCGTCGCGCTCATCAGGAGGAACCGCGTGCGCCTCGGGAGAGTGAGCAAGGGGACTTGCCAGGCCCAGCCGCGATCGCGATCCGCGTAATAGTGGAACTCGTCCATCACGACGTGCGTGACGTCGGCGTCCTCCATCTCGCGGAGCGCGATGTTCGCGAGGATCTCCGCCGTGCAGCACACGATGGTCGCGTCGCGGTTCACCGACGCGTCGCCGGTCATCATGCCCACGCGCTCGGGCCCGAAGTCCCGGCAGGCCGCGAAGAACTTCTCGCTCACGAGGGCCTTGATCGGCGCCGTGTAGAAGACCCGCTCGCGGCGCGCGAGGCCCAGGAACATCAGCGCGGCCGCCACCAGGGACTTCCCGGAGCCGGTCGGCGTCGCGAGGATCACGCTCCGGCCCGAGAACAGCTCGAGGATCGCCTCCTCCTGCGCCGGGTAGAGCGAGAGGCCCTGCTCGCTCGCGTAGTCGAGGAACGCCTCGAGCAGCGCGTCGGCGTCCGGGGCGCCGGCGGGGAGGCGTCGCGCGAGCGGGGCGTCCATCGCGCGCGACGATAGCAGCTACGGGAGCTCGGTCGGCCGCCGGCGGGCTCCGCTCGCGGGCGGGAGGTCGAGCAGCTCGCGCACGAGGTCGACGAGGAGCGCCGGGTCGTCGGACTTCACATACACCGCGTCGGCCCCCGCGCTCACCGCGAGGCGCTGCGTCGTCGGGCCCCGATCCGCCGAGACCATCACGACCCGGAGCGACTCGAGCCGGTCCACTCCGCGGAGCAGCGCGACCAGCCGATCGCAGTCGATGCCGCGCACGTCCGCGTCGACGACCACCAGCCGGGCCTCGTCCCGGAGCATCGCGCGCGTGGCCTCGAGCGCCGACCCGATCCCCGCGACCCGCAGGCCGGAGCCCTCGAGGGCCGCGACGATCGCGGCGCGCGACGCCCCGCAGTCGTCGAAGACGAGAACGTCGAGACGATCGCCGCGGTCCCGCTGTGCGAAGGGAGTACGCACCCGAGCCTTCGTTTAGCAAGCATCGATCCTTCCGCTCCTGCCGCGCGGTTCGGGTGATGCGGGGCCCGCGGATTTCAGGAACGGGGTGGTCGCCTTTCACTCGCGCCGGGGCTGCGGGCCGCCGAGCGCGATCCGCAGGGACTCGGTGAGCTCGTCCAGGCTGATGGGCTTGCCGAGCAGATCGAGCGCCCCCTCCCGGATGAGCCGCTGCCGCTGCGACTCGTCGTAGAACCCGCTGATCAGGACCACGCGCGCGTGCGGATCGAGCTCGCGGAGGCGCACGAGCGCCTCGTCCCCCGCCAGGTGCGGCATGTCGAGATCCATCAAGACGACGTCCGGCGGCGGCGCCGCGTCGCGATAGCGCTCGATCGCCTCGAGCCCATCGGCCGCGTACAGGACGTCGTGGCCCCTCGACGCGAGCAGGCGCCCGAGGCTCTTCCGGACCAGCTCCTGATCGTCCACCACGAGGATCCGCCCGACCGCCTTGGGGGGGCGGGAGTCGTCCCAGGTGCTCGCCTGCCGCTGGAGCCGCGTCGCCGGCGGGCGGCTGCGCCGGCCGCGGAGGGGGAGGCGGACGTGGAAGGTCGAGCCCGCGCCCGGCGCGGACTCCACGTCGACCTCGCCGCCGTGGCTCAGGGCGACCTCGAAGACCGTCGACAGGCCGAGCCCGCTCCCCGCGCCGCGGACCTTGGTGGTGAAGAACGGCTCGAAGACGCGCGCGCGGGTCTTCTCGTCCATCCCCAGGCCCGTGTCCCCCACCGTGAGGTGCACGTACGGCTCGCCGTCGTCGGTCTGGTCCTGGCGCGCGCCGACGGTGAGGGTGCCCCCGTCCGGCATCGCATCGCGCGCGTTGATGCAGAGGTTCATCAGGAGCTGGTGCAGCGCCGCGTAGTCGCCGTGGAGGGTGAGCCCGCTCTCCACGTTCGCCTCGATCCCGATCGACGCACCGAAGGTGCGGCGCGCGAGCTGGAGCACGTCCGCCGCGAGGTCGGACACGTCGACGACCTCGTCGTCGATGCCTCCCTCGCCGCGGTGCCGCCGGCCGGCGATCGCGAGGAGCTTCGCGGTGAGCTCCGCCGCGCGCCGGCTCGCGGCGCGGATGTCCGCGTGGCACTCCGCGACCACGGGATCGTCGATCGGCGTGGCCCCGTCGAGCGCGCGCAGGTGCGAGGAGCTCGCCTCGATCACGTTGAGCAGGTTGTTGAAGTCGTGCGCGATCCCGGCGGCGAGGTGCCCGATCACCTCCATCTGCTGGCGGTGCAGGAGGAGGTCCTCCATCGGGTCCTGCCGCGTGAACAGCAAGAGCGTCTCCGCCGAGAGCTGGATGCGATCGCCGACCCGGAGCTCGTGCTCCTTCTCGATCTCCACGCCGTTGACGAGCGTCCCGTTGCGGCTCCCGAGGTCCTCCGCGACCCACTGGCCCCTCGACGCGCGGATCCGGACGTGCCGTCGCGAGACCTTGGTGTCGTCGACTTGG
>JAYRVK010001128.1:0-2355 GCA_041918555.1 Sandaracinaceae bacterium | reverse complement strand
GGGGCGCGCGGCGTCACCGCGCACACGCTGATCGCGCTGGCCGAGGCTTCTAAGGCCAGCTTCGTGCTCCTGGGCCGCACCGCGCTCGAGCCCGAGCCCGGGTGCTGCGCGGGCGCGCGCACCGACGCCGAGATCAAGCGGGCGCTCCTCGGCGACGCGCAGGCACGCGGCGCGAAGGTCACGCCGAAGGAGCTCGACGCGATCGCCTCGCGCGTGCTCGCCGCGCGAGTGGTCCGCGCGACGCTCGGCGCCTTCGAGCGCGCGGGCGGACGGGCGCGCTACCTGCCGGTCGACGTGCGCGACGGCGCCGCGCTCGGGGCGGCCCTGGCGCCGATCCGCGCGGAGTGGGGCCCGATCACCGGGATCGTCCACGGCGCGGGCGTGATCGCGGATCGCGTCATCGCCGACAAGCCCCTCGAGGACTTCGACCACGTGATGGACGTGAAGGTGCGCGGTCTGCGCGCCCTCCTCGACGCGACCGCGCGCGATCCGCTCGCGGTGCTCGTCGTGTTCTCCTCGGTGGCGGGCCGCTGCGGCAACCGCGGTCAGGCCGACTACGCGATGGCGAACGAGACGCTCGCCAAGGTCGTGGCGCACGAGGCGCGCGCGCGCGGGCTCTTCGGCCGCAGCCTCGGCTGGGGCCCCTGGAAGGGCGGCATGGTCACGCCCGCGCTCGAGCAACACTTCTTGCGCCTCGGCGTGCCGCTCATCGGCCTCGACGACGGCGCGCGGATGCTCGTCGACGAGCTCGCCGACGGCGGCGCCGCGGTCGAGCTGGTGCTCGGCGGGGAGCCGCGCCCCGAGGCGCTGGGCGGCGGCCGCGCGACCAAGGCGTGGCGGTACGAGGTCGCCCTGTCGCGCCAGGCGTTCCCCGCCATCGACGATCACCGCGTCAAGGGCCAGCCGGTCCTCCCCGTCGCGATCGCGCTCGAGCTGTTCGCGCGCGCGGTCGAGGCCACGCGCCCCGACCTCGTCCTCGGCGGCGTCGAGGATCTCGCGGTGCTCCGCGGCGTGGTCCTCGAGCGCTATGAGCAGGGCGGCGACCGCCTCGCGGTGGAGGTCGCGCAGGTGTCGAACGGCGACGGGGTCGAGCTCGGGCTGCGGCTGGTCGACGCCGACGGACGCGCTCGCTACACGGCGCGTGGCGTCGCCGAGCGGGTGGGGGCCAAGCCCGGCGTCTTGCCGTCCCGACCGGGCGGGCTCGGCGCGTTCGCGGGCGTCGTGTACGACGGGGTCGCGCTGTTCCACGGCGACGCGTTCAAGGTGATCGTCGGCGCGCCGCAGATCGGCGAGCGTGGCGTCGAGGCGACGCTCGAGGGCGCGACCGCGCGCGGCTGGCGCGACGAGCGCTGGGCCACCGATCCCGCGCTGGTGGACGGCGGTCTCCAGCTCGCGCTCTTGTGGACGTGCCACGCCGACGGAGGCGCGGCGCTCCCGACGTCGGTGAAGAGCTACCGGCGCTATCGCGCGGGGCCGATCGACGGAACGGCGCGCGCGATCCTCGTCGGCCATCAACGCGCCGCCGACAAGAGCACGTCGGACGTGGTGTTCCTCGACGCGGCCGGCGCGCCGGTCGCAGAGCTCCGCGGCGTGACGATGCACGTCCTCCCCGGCTCTCGCGACGGCGCCACCGCGCGCGCCTGAGCCGGCCTGGCCCGAGCCGTGACGTTCTCTCCCATCGCCATCGTCGGTCGCGCGTGCCTCCTCCCGGGCGCGCACGATCCGGCGTCGCTCTTCGCGCTCGCGCGCGCGGGGCGCTCGGTCCTCGCGGACGCGCCGGCCGGCCGGTGGCGGCTCCGCGACGAGGACGTGATGGCCGCGTCGCCGGCCGATGCGCTCGACCGCACGTGGACGCGGCGCGGCGGCTACGTCGAGGGCTTCCGGTTCGAGCCGCGCGGATATGCCCGCGAGGCCGGCGCGCTCGAGGGGCTCGACCCGCTCGTGCACTGGGTCCTCGACACCGGCGCGCGCGCGCTCGTCGACGCGGGCGTGCGGGACGCCGACGCGTCGCGGACCGGCGCGGTGCTCGGCAACCTCAGCCTCCCGTCGAGCGGCGCGTCGCGCTTCGCGGAGCACGTGTGGCTCGGGCCGCTCGCCGCGCGCCTGGGCGGACCTGCTCCGGACCCGCGGGACCGCTTCCTCAGCGGCCTGCCCGCGCACCTCCTCGCGCAGGCTCTCGGCCTCGGCGCGGGCGCGTGGGCCCTCGACGCCGCGTGCGCGTCGTCGCTCTACGCGATCGCCTACGCGTGCCCCGCGCTCGCGGCGGGGCGCGCGTACCGCATGCTCGCCGGCGCGGTGAACCGCGCCGACGACCTGTTCCTCCACGTCGGCTTCTGCGCCCTGGGAGCGATGAGC
>JAYRVK010001127.1:0-2320 GCA_041918555.1 Sandaracinaceae bacterium | reverse complement strand
GGGCCCGAGCGCGTGCTCGCCGCGCGCGCCGACGCGCCGGAGTCGCTCCGCGCGCTCGCCCGCGAGGTCGAGGCCCTGTCGGCGTGGATTCCGTCGGCGGTCGCGCGGCCCGGCGCCGAGGTGCGGCGCGCGAGCCCGCGCAAGCGCGACCAGCTCGAGGCGCTCGCCGCGCTCGCCCCCCGCGGCGTGCGGCGCGTGCTCGATCTCGGCGCGGGTCGCGGCCACCTCACGCGGCGGCTCGCCCGCGAGCTCGGCGTGCCCGCGCTCGGGCTCGAGCGCCGCGAGGCGGTCGTGGGCGTGGCGCGCGCGATCGACCCGAGCCCCGACGTCTCGTTCGAAGCGCGCGAGATCGGGCCCGAGCTCGAGGTGCGCTGCGACGATCTCCTCGTCGGCCTGCACGCGTGCGGCGCGCTCGGGGATCTGCTCGCGCAGGTGGCCGCCGCGCACGGGGCCGCGGTGCTCCTCGTCCCGTGCTGCCCGCAGAAGATCCCGGGCGAGCTGCGCGCGCCGCTGTCGCGACACGGCCGGCCGCTCCCGCGGATCCTCCTCGGGCTCGCGAACGTGTCCGGCGCGACCGAGGCGGGCACCACCGTCGGGGAGGCCGCGCATCGGAGGAGCGTGCGCCACGCGGTGCGGCTCCTCCTCGCGGAGGAGGGGATCGCGACGCGGCCCGGCGAGGAGTCGATCGGGGTGAACCGCCGGCAGTTCCGCCGCACGCTCGCGGAGCTCGCGCCCAGAGCCTTCGCGGCGCGCGGGCTCCCCCCGCCGAGCGCCGCGCGGGTCGAGGCCGCCGAGGCGCGCGCGCAGGGCGAGCAGCGCGCGATCCGCCGCCTGATGCTCCCGCGGACCATGCTCGCGCGCCCGCTCGAGCTCGCGGTGGTCCTCGATCGGGCCGCCGCCCTCGAGGAAGGCCGCGGCGCCCCGCCCGAGGTGCTCGAGGCGTTCCCCGCGTCGGTCTCCCCGCGGAACCTCGTCATCCGGCGCGCCGCGGGTTCAAAGTAGCATCGCAACTCGTATTGCGGATGCCGGAGGGCGCCCTCACGTGGTACGGAGCACCATGGTCGGGATCGGCATCTCGGAGCTCGCGGTGATCCTCGCGATCCTGTGCGTGCTCGGCGGCGGCGTCGTGTCGGTCGTCGCCGTGATCGTGTTCATGGCTCGGGGCAAGAAGACGCCGTAGGGTGCGCGGGATGCGCCACCCCTCGCTCTCTGTCCTCCTCCTCGCCGCGTGCGGCTCCGCGGTCACCGTCGACGCCGGCGTGGACTCGGGGCTCGACGCGGGGCTCGACGCGGCCATGCCGCCCTTGCCCGCCTGCGGTCCCGGCGCGCCGGACGCGCTCGCGGCCTGCGTGGATCGCGCGCGCTACGTCGCGGACCTCGAGGCGATCGAGGGCGAGCGTCCGCCCGGGAGCGCGCACCACGGCGAGGTCCGCGAGCTCGTCGCGACGCGCCTCGCCGAGCTCGGCTTCACCGTCGAGCGCCACGACTACGGGACGGGCGTCAACGTGGTCGGGGTGCGCGAGGGCGCCAGCCTCCCGGAGGAGCGCGTGCTCGTGTCCGCGCACTACGACCACCTCGAGGGCTGCGCGGGGGCCGACGACAACGCGAGCGGCACGGCGGGCGCGCTCGAGGCGGCGCGGGTCCTCGCGATGGGCACGCACGCGCGCACGCTGGTCGTCGCGCTGTGGGACGAAGAGGAGCGCGGCCTGATCGGCTCGGACGCGTACGCGCGGCGCGCGGCCGCGGCGGGCGAGACGATCGTCGCCAACCTCGTCTTCGAGATGATCGGCTACCGCGACACGACCCCGGGCAGCCAGACCTTCCCGATGGGCTTCGAGCTCCTGTTCCCGCGGCAGGTGCGCCAGGTCGAGGGCAACGAGTCGCGCGGCGACTTCGTGGTGCTGATCGCCGACGAGGCGCGCAGCGCGGCGACGGTCGACGCCTTCACGCGCTTCGCCGCCCGCGTCGAGCTCCCGACGGTCGCCCTCGTGCTCGACGAAGGCCTCGTCGTGTCCCCGGTGCTCGGCGATCTGCGCCGCTCCGACCACGCGCCGTTCTGGGAGCAGGGCGCGCCGGGCGTGATGATCGGCGACACCGCGAACTTCCGCTACGCGCGCTACCACTGCGCCGCCGGCCCGGACACGAGCGATCAGCTCGATCCGGACTTCTCGGTCGCCATCCTCCAGGCGGCCGTCGGCGCCGCCGCCGAGGCGCTCGCCGGGCCCTGAGCGCTCGCGCCCACTTCAAGCCGGCGCGTAGCGCCGGCCGTCGGCCGCGGGGGCCTTCGGCAACTCAGAGGTGTCGATAAATCGATCGAGGC
>JAYRVK010001126.1:0-6961 GCA_041918555.1 Sandaracinaceae bacterium | reverse complement strand
CGGAGGGGACTGGATCGCGCTCCACCGCGAGCACACCGACGAGCCGAACAGCCCCGAGGGGGGCGACCTCGGGATCTTCGAGCGGGGCAACATGGTCCCCGCGTTCGAGCGCGCGGCCTTCCGGCTCGAGGTCGATCAGATCTCGGACCCGGTCGAGAGCCAGTTCGGCTTCCACATCATCCAGCGGACCCGCTGACTCTTCGAGGCGTCTTCTCGATCACGAGAGCGCGCGGGGGCGCTTCTTGGCGAACAGGCGATCCCAGCCCTCGCGGTACGCCTCGGTCGCCACCTGCGGCGGGCCCGCGCGGTCGGTCCGCGGCGCCTCGTGCAGCGTCTCCACGTCGTAGAGGTGCGGCTCCTCGCGCGGCGAGAGCTTCACGAGATTGCCGTGGATCGGCTTGCCCTGCTCGGCCTTGGAGAGGACCGCGGCCTCCACGCGCTCCCCGCGCTTGCGCAGCACCGCGAGCTTCTCCGCGTCGTCGGTCGCCCCGACGACGAGCGCCACGTCCTCGTCGGCCCGCTTGGGCTTGGCCATCGCGTCCACTCTAGTACACGCGGCCCGAAACCCCTTCCGGGTTTCGGGCGCGCGTGTCCTCGTGTTCTTTCTGGAGGGTCTGTTCCAGACCCTCCCCCCATCAGGATTGCATCCCGATGGGGCCCCCCACCCAAGACGTACCCCAGGTCCCTCCGTTCGATCGGGTTCGGTTTGCGCCGAACCCGGATCGAACTCCGTGCCCGGGGTACTCGCGCCGCGGGTCACGGCAGGCCCACGGGCATCATCCCGCGCTGCATGAGGATCGGCAGGAGGTAGCTCGCGACCTCCTGGAACGAGTCGAGCTCGGGCGCGAGCTGCTTGCCGATCCCCTCCGCGGTCACCAGGCCGACCATGATGAGGGTCATCTCGGGGAACGGGCGCACCTCGTACTTGCGGCCCACCGCGAACACGCGCTCGATCATCTGGCCGAACTCGATCTCGCTCGCCGACTTGCCGCGGAACTGCGCGACCATCACCTCGACGTCGGCCGTGAGCTCGTCCCAGTCCACCTGGCCCTCGACGTACGAGTGGTAGGTCCGCAGGTGCTGGACGAAGTCCGGCGCCGTGCCGAGGACCAGGCACTTGTTGAAGTCGATGTAGTACGTGAGCATCTCGTCGGTCAGCGCGGTGGCCAGGCCGACGTCGAAGATCGCGACGTTGCCGTCGTCGTCGACGAGCATGTTCCCGGGGTGCAGGTCCGCGTGCAGGAACCCGTCCTCGAAGAGCATCTTGAGGAACGCGCGGCGCAGCCTCCGCGCGATCGCCGGCGTGTCGTCCTCGGGCCGGAGCGCGTCGACCTTGCGCCCGCGCATCAGGTCCATCGTCATCACCGTGCGCCCGCTCGCCTCCGCGTAGACGTGCGGGAACCGGATGTGCGGCACCTCCGCGAAGTTCGCGCGGAAGCGCTCGTAGTTCTCCGCCTCGCGCGTGAGATCGGTCTGCGCGAGGACGCCGTCGAGGAAGTGCTGCGCGTGCCCCGAGAGGTCCGCGTGGCGCGCGATCTCGCTCACCCGCATCGCGAAGCGCGCGAACGCCATGAGGATCGCGCCGTCGCGCTCGGTCTTCTGCCGCACGTCGGGGCGGAGCACATTCACCGCGACCTCGGCGCCGCTCGCGCGGAGCCGCCCGCGGTGCACTTGCGCGACGCTCGCGGCCGCGAGCGGCGCGTCGTCGAGGTCGCTGAACACGTCGTCGACGGGGCGGCCGAGCTCCGCCTCGATCCGCGCGCGCGCGTCGGCCACCGAGAACGGCGGCAACTTGTCTTGCAATAGACGGAGCTCGGCGATGAAGGCGGGCGGGAACAGATCCGGGCGCGTGCTCATCACCTGACCGAGCTTGATGAAGGTCGCGCCCAGGGTGGTCATCGCGCCGCGCACCACGCGACCGCGCAGGTGGTCGACGGCGTCCTCGTCGTCGTAGATCGAGAGCCGCAGCACGAAGTAACGGAAACCCGCGGCGAACGCGACGAGCCCGATGGCGAGGCTGCGAGCGACGAATCCGAGGTTGCGCACCGGCGCCGACTCTAGCGCCACCCGCGGTGCACCGCGTAGCCGACGACGCCGGCCGGCAGCGGCGTGACCACGAGGTCGTACTCCACGTCGTCCGCGAAGGGCGCGACGGCGACGAGCTCGCGCGGCCGGTCGGCCTCGGCGACGAAGATCCCGAACGGCCCGGTGGTCTCCGCCGTCTCGGGCGCGAGGAGCGGCTCGTCGGGCAGGTAGCGGGGGAGCGCGGCGACGAAGCGCAGCCGCGCGGGCGCGGGGTGCACGTGGACGCGCACGCCCGCGGCGGCCTCGACGCGCGCGCCCTCGACGCGGACGACCTGCCCCACGTAGCCGCCGCCGAGGAGCAGATCGATCCCCTCGCGGCGGAGGGCCGTCAGGAGGGAGTCGGGCGCGCGCGAGAGCACGGCGAGCTCGACTCCGTAGAGGTCCGAGTCGTCGCCCGGCCGGACCACCATCGGGTTCAGCGTCGGGGCGAGCTCCGCGGCCGAGCCCGCGGGCGCCGCGAGCAGGTGGACGTCGCGATCCGGTGGCGCCTCGAGCACGAACGCCCCGTCCGCGCCGGTGGGCGCGCTCGGCGGGCGCTCTGGCTCCCCCCACACGCTCACCACGACGTCCGCGACCCCGAGGCAGCCCGCCGTGGACGCGCAGCTCTCCGCGTCGACGACGCGCCCGCGCACCGCGATCGAGCCCTCGGGGCCCCCGCGCTCGACCACCCCGCTGCAGCCGGCGATCCCGAGCCCGAGCAGCGCGAGCACCCCGACCGGTGCGCCACGGTCCATGCCGTCGAGCTTGGCACCCGCGCGCGGGGCGCGCCGCCCTTGGGGACTGCCGCGCCCTCGAGTTGCGCAGCGTCAACTGCGGTGCGGGCGGCGCGCGGCCGCCTGCGGCGGCCCGGGCGCGCTTCTCCAGCGCGGCCGCGCTGGCACGCATCTTTGCACTGGTCGCGATCGGAGGAAGCCCATGAGGATCTCGACGACGTGGATGGTCACCCTGCTCCTGTCCGGCTGCGCGGCGATGCCCGCGGACCTGGGGCCCGATCCGATGCGCACGGATCCGAGCGAGCCGGGGCTGTCGCTCCGGAGCTCGACCGGCGAGCGCGGCGTGCTGCGGACGGGCGACTCGCTCGGCCTGCGCGTGGGTGAGCTCGGCCTGCTCGATCCCGACGCGAGCTACCGCTTCGAGGTCACGGGCGCGGGCGGCGCGCTCCTCGGCGAGGGCGATGTGCGCACCGACGCCTACGGGATGATCTTCCTCGCCACGGTGATGCACGACGTCGGGGAGGACCGGCGGGTCGAGGCCGGCTCCACGCTCGGGGTCGCGCTGCGCGGCGAGGACGGCGAGATCGCGGCCATCACCGCGATCCGGCTCGACCGCGTGCCCGATCTGCAGGCGCCGGGGTGGAACGTCGAGGAGGTCGCCCCCCCCCACATCTTCGCGGCTGACGAGGCGGGCGAGCCGGCGAATGCGTTCGCGGTCGGCGGCGCCGATCCGGGCGAGCTCGTCGGCCCGGTGCACATCGCGGGCGAAGGGTTCCCGGAGCAGGTCGCGGGCGGCGCGGTCGACGTGTACGTCGTGCGCGATCGAGACGAGTGGCGCGAGCGCGCGCTCCCGCGCGAGGGCGACGAGGACTGGATCGCGGGCCCGATCGAGGTGCCGGTGGACGAGGACGGACGGCTCGTGCCGACGGCGGTGCTCTCGCCCGAGCGCGGGCACGTCGGGATCTACGACCTGCTCGTCGACGTCGACCGCGACGGGCTCTTCTCGTGGCGCTTCGACGCGAAGGACGGCGCCGACGGGCTCGGGCGCGTGGGCTTCACGGTGCAGTACAGCGCCGCGTACCTGCGCGAGCTCGCGCAGCGCCACGTGCTCGTCAACATCGCGTACGACAGCCACGAGCGCGACGGCGGCCGCTGGCGCAACGAGTTCGACGCGGGCGAGCCGCTGTTCCTCTACCTGAACCCGCCGGTCATGCACCGCTACCACTACAGCGTGACCAAGTGGATCGTGCCCCATCAGGACTTCGAGACGTTCTGGAACGACCCCGCGCGGATCGAGGAGGAGGGCGGCGTGGAGTTCGCGAGCCTCGCGGTCTCGGCCATGGACAGCCCGCCGCAGACCGGCTGCACGAACACGGCGCCCACGTGCTTCGGGCCCTCGCCGCTCGGCGAGTACGAGGTGATGGCGTACGACGTGGTGTTCGATCGGAACGGGGACGGGCGCTACGAGCCGGGCGTCGATCTCCTCGACGTGGCGAGCGCGGACACGGGCGGCGGCCTCCTCACCGTCGAGCAGCTCCGCGCCCTGCCGGCCGCGCAGCGCGTGGGCTTCACGGTGCGCCGCTGAGAGACGTGCGCGCGCGCGCCGCCGCGGCCCTCGCCGCCTCGCTCCTCCTCGCGCCGGCGACGGGCCGCGCGTTCGAGCGGACCCACGGCGCGCGCGCCGACTCGTTCGTGTTCTGGCGCTACCGCGCGGTCGAGGTGCGGCTCGCGCGGGTGACGACCGGCGACCTGCCGCCCGAGCGCGTGGAGGCGGCGGTCGCGCGAGCGATCGACGCGTGGAACGACGGGGGCGCGCCGTGCAGCGACCTCGTCCTCGCGCTCGCGCCGGCGCCCGCGGGGACGGAGACGAGCCTCGCGGGCGGCGCGCACGACGGAGAGAACCGGATCGTGTGGCGCGAGGACGAGTGGCCGGCCGAGCTCTCCGACGCGGTGCTGGCGCAGACCACGCTCGTCTACGACGCGCGCACGGGCGAGCTCCTCGACGCCGACGTCGACGTCAACGGCGTGCACCACTTCTGGACCGACACCGAGGATCCCGGCCGCGCGGTCACCGACGTGGAGAACACGATCACGCACGAGCTCGGGCACGTCGTCGGCCTCGCGCACTCGCCCGATCCGGAGGCGACGATGTTCGCCGACGCGCCCCCCGGCGACCTGACCAAGCGATCGCTCGCCGACGACGACGTCGAGGGCCTGTGCTTCGTGTACCCGGCGGGCCTCGTGACGCCCTCGGCGCCCGGCCGCGCGGGGCGGCCGCTGACGGGGAGCTGCGCCGCGGCGCCGGGCACGGCGACACCTCGGCTCCTCGCGGCGCTCGCCCCGCTCCTCGTCAGCCGAGCGCGACGACGAGGGCGATCCCGCTGAGCACCAGCGCGATCCCGAGCGCGGCGCCGACCTTGAGCATCACGTCGAGCGCGCCCAGATCCGCGCGCAGGCGCCGCTGGAGCGCCTCGAGCGGCTCCGGCGTGAGGTAGAGCGGGTCGCGGCTCGTGAACCGCACCGCCTCCGAGTCGCGCGAGGGCACGCCCACGAGGGTGAGCTCGTCGCCCACGCGGACCGCGCGGTGCTCGATCGCGTAGCGCGCGGTGGGGGACTCGGCCGGGGCCTCGACCTCGACGGACGCGAGGAGCGCGCTCATGCGCGCGCTGGGCACGCGATCCGCGGTCTCGAGCTCGCGCGGCGCGATCGCGATCTCGGCGCCCACGAGCTCGATCGTCGCCCGGCGCGCGGAGCCGTCGTCGAGCCGCATCGTCCGCCCCTCGGTGCGCGACCAGAGCGTCTCGCCGCGGTCGCGGCGCAGGAGCCGCGCCTCGAAGAACACCACGTCGGCGTCCTCGATCGGATCGCGGACGGTCTCGCCGCCCGAGACCCGGCCGCGCGTGGCGAAGAGCTCGCCCGGGGTGGCCTCGTCGAGCGGGCGCGCGCGGAGCCCCTCGACGGCGAGGACGATCGCGGTCTCTTCGCGTCGCGCGGCCCAGGCGAACCCGCACACGACGAGCAGGACCGAGCCGACCGCGAGCGCGAGGGTGACCGCGACCATCAGCTCGCGGGGGAGGGGCCGACGACGAAGGTGCGCCGCGCGACCTCGGTGCCGGCCGCGTCGGTGACGACGGCGCTCCACGTGCCGGCGCGCCCGCGGACGCGGGTCGTGGTGGCCCACGTCCGCCAGCGGCGCGCGGTCGGGATCGCGAGCTCGACCGGGCGGCCGCGCGATCCGTCGGGGGCGTCCCAGCGCACCGCGAGGGTGGTCGGGACGCCGTCGTTGCGCGCGTCGACGAAGAGGTAGAGCGTCTCCTCCTCGCCGGTGAACGGGCCCTCGCCCGCGGGCTCCCGCCCCTCGATCGCGCGCGCCACGACGACGCGCGCGAGCGCGACGCCGACGTTGGGCGCGGGTACGGTCGCGGTCGCGGGTACGGTCGCGGTCGCGGTCGCGGGTGCGTGCGCGGTCGCGGGTGCGTGCGCGCTCGTCGTCGCAGCCTCCCTCGCGCCCGTCGTCGTGCTCGCCCTGGCGCTCGTGGCCCGTTCGACCGGGCGCGCGGCACTCACGGTCTCGCGCGGCGCGGCGCGCTCGGGCAGGTTCACGGGCAGGGGTGCCGGCGCGGCTACGACCTCGATACGCGGCAGCGGAGCCGCCTTGGCGAGGCCCTTCTCCAGCTCGGCGCCCGAGCAGCCGAGGAGCGTGAGGCACAACCACGGGAGGATGCGACGCATGTCCATCCCCTACGGGGTTCGCGCGGGAGGGGGCAACTTTCCTACCGCGCCGCGACCTCCGAGCGCGCTCAGGAGGGGCGGCGAGCTGCGCTCGGTGTTCGAGTACAGCGGCGCCCGCTACGTCGGCGTGCACGTCGGCGAGACCGCGTGCGCGTCGCCCGGCTGCCCCGCGCTCCTCGACCTCGGCAAGGAGGTCGAGAACCGGACCCTCGCGGCGGCCGGGCGCTCGCGGCACGTCACCGTCCCGATCTCCGCGCGCGGCGCGGGCCGCGCCCTCCTCGACGAGGTCGACCTCCACGTCCTCGTGCCCGCCGCGCCCTGATCGGGCGCTCGGTCAGGGTCGGGTCGCGCGCACGATCCAGAATGGCGCGCCGGCCTCGAGGGTCCCGCGGCGCTGCCGCCGCGCCTCGAGGTCGGCGCGCAGCGCGTCG
>JAYRVK010001125.1:0-7360 GCA_041918555.1 Sandaracinaceae bacterium | reverse complement strand
TCCGCACGTTCGACGCCTCGGTGGGCGGCCTCGGCGGGTGCCCGTACGCGCCCGGCGCCGCGGGCAACGTGGCGACCGAGGACCTCGTCTTCATGCTGCACGGCATGGGCGTCGCGACGGGCGTGGACCTCGAGAAGCTCGTGCAGGCCGGCCAGGTCGCGGCGGCCATCGTCGGCCACGCGCTCTCGGGCAAGGTGCACCAGGCCGGCGTCCGCTCGCTCTCGGGGTGAGTCCGCGTGCGACGCATCGACCTGACCCGCGAGCCGAAGGTCGCGACGCGACCGCTCGCGCCGCCGAGCGAGGCGTTCCAGGCGTCGATCGTCGACGCCGCGCGCGCGACGACGGGGCTCCACGAGATCTACGTGCTCCAGTACTCGGCGCCCTCGCTGTCGCCCGCGCGCGGCGTACTCTTCGCGATCCTCGCGGCGCCCGGCGCGGACATCGGCGCGATCGCCCGTGAATTCGAGGAGCAGATCGTCTTGCGCTTCGATCGCACCGACGCGTTTCACTACACGGTGGGGACCACCGCGAACGCGGCGCTGATCCCGCACTGCGTGCTCGAGGCGCTCTGGCATCGCACGCGCTTCACCGAACGGCCGGCCGCGCCCTGGACGGTCGGCGGGAGCGTGCCGCCGCCGAGCCTCCCGCCGCCGCCGCGCGTGCCGCGCACCGCGCCCACCCCCCTGCCCTCGCCCGCGCCCCCGACGGAGCCGCGGCCCCCGACGACGCTCGCCGATCTGGTGAACCGTCTCGCCCTCGTCGCGTGGGACCGGCAGGAGTGGCACCTCGAGGTGCACGAGGGCTGCGCCGCCGCCCTCGATCTCGCCCTCGGGGAGCTCGCGTTCACGCAGCGCGGCCTGTTCGGGAAGAGGCTCCGCTATCGCGCGCAGATCCTCGGCGCCGAGCAAGGGACGAGCTGGCGCTGGGCGTGGGCCATTCCGGATGGCGGCATCCCCGAGTCGATGCGCAGCGCATCCCACTCGGTGCGGCGGCGCGGGGAGCGGGAGGCGGTGCGCGAGCTCGTCACGGGGACGCTCTCGCTCGGAGGGCCCGTGGCGGGCGACGCGCTCGCCGCCGTCGCGTGCGGCCTGACCGACGCGACGTTCTGGTTTCGCGTGCCCACCGACGACGGCGCGCTCTTCGTGCTCGTCACCGACCTCGCGTTCCCGCGCTGCGACCGCGACCCCGCGCTCCGCGCGCTGACCACGATCCCCCGCGCGTTCGCGTCCATCGAGATCCCCGATCACCGGGCCGCGGTGCGCGCCTACTTCGCCGCGATCGGGCTACGCGTCGATGCGCGCGAGCGCGAGCTGATCGCGCGCTCGCCCTCGGGCCGGACCCTGCGCGCGGAGCTCGACGCGCGGGGCCGCCTGGTGGTGCTCGAGTCGATCTAGCCCGACTTGCGCTAGTCTGTGGGGCGATGAAGCAGTACCTCGTCATCGCCCTGATCCTCGCCTCGCTCGGCTGCGATGGAGGGGACCTCGACCCCCTGCGGCCCGACGCACAGATGCCGATGACCGGGCCCGAGACCACGTACTACGAGCACGTCTCGCCGCTCGTCGCGCGCGAGTGCCTGGGCTGCCACGTCGAGGGCGGCATCGGGCCCTTCCCGCTCGACAGCTACGACGCCATCGTGGAAGTCGCCGAGTACGTCGAGCCCGCCGTGATGACCGGCTACATGCCGCCCTGGATGCCCGACCGATCGTGCCGCGAGTTCGAGCACCAGCGCGGCCTGATCGCGTCGGAGCGCGACACGATCGTGCGCTGGATCCAGCAAGGTTTGTTGCGGGGCGATCCAGCGGACCAGCCGCCGCTCCCCGCGCCGCCGCCCGCGTTCGAGGCGACCCATGTGGCGCGCATGGCGGAGGCGTACACCCCGAACCCGGAGCTCCCCGACGACTACCGCTGCTTCGTGCTCGACCACGTGTTCGAGCGCGACACGTTCCTCACCGGCCGCACCGTCGTCCCCGGCGCGCGCGAGCTCGTGCACCACGTGCTCGTCTACGGAGTCTCCGCGGACGCGATGGAGGACATCGAGGCCGCCGACGCCGCCGACGCGGGCCCCGGCTACACGTGCTTCGCCGGGCCGATCCCGAGCACCGGCGACTCGCAGGGCGGCACGCTCGGCGTGGTGGGGATGGGCGGCTGGGTGCCGGGCCAGATCCCGTTCCTCGAGCGCGAGGGGCGCGCCGTATACCTCCCCGCGGGCACGCGGATCGTGATGCAGATCCACTACAACACGCTCTCGGACGACCCGGCGCCGGACATGACCGAGTACCACATGCGGCTGACCGAGGAGCCGCCGGAGCAGCGCTCGACCACGTTCCCGCTCGTGATCCAGGACCTCGACATCCGCGCTGGCGCGCCGGAGAACCTCCACCGGCGCACCTTCCGGAGCTACCGGTCCGAGCCGGTGCACATCACGGGCTTCACGCCGCACATGCACCTGCTCGGCACCGAGATCGGCCTGACGCGGGTGCCCGCGATCGGCGCGAGCGCGGAGCCCGAGTGCATGATCGACGTCCCGCGCTGGGACTTCAGCTGGCAGCAGAGCTACCGCGTGCGCGAGGACCAGCCGATCGATCTCTTGCCGGGCGAGGGCCTCGAGCTGCGCTGCCAGTACGACAACTCTCCGTCGAACCAGCCGGTGGTCAACGGCGAGCAGGTCGAGCCGCGCGACGTCACGTGGGGCGAGGGCACGCTCGACGAGATGTGCCTGCTCTACGTCCAGGAGGAGCTGCCGTGGACCGGTGTGCCGGCGGCGGGAGGGTGCGAGGCCGCCGAGGCGTGCCTGGGGGAGTGCGCGACGGACGACACCCAGTGCCTCCTCGACTGCGAGGGGATCGACTTCGGGTGCCGCATCTGCACGCTCCAGTCGACGTCCGGCTGCGCGCGCGACACGTGTCTCCCCTCCTTCGCGCCCGCGGCGGCGTGCTTCGACACGTGCATCCTGAGCTACGTGCTGCTCGGCGGCTCCTTCGATCGGTGCATGGCGACGGAGTGCCCGACCACCTGGGACGCCGCGCGCAGCTGCATCGCGGGGGTCGTGGAGGCGGGCACGTGCGACGCCCAGCTCGCGGGCTGCGGCATCTCGCGCTGATCGCGGCCGCCCTCGGGACGGCCGGATCCGCGCGCGCGCATGGGCCGGCCCCCGTCGCGCTCGAGGTGCTCGCCCACGACGGCCGCACCCCGAGCGTGGTCCGCACCAACGTCGGGCTCGCGGTCGCGAACGGCGACGGGACCTACGGGTACGTGTGCCCGTCGCGCTGGGACGGGAACGAGCTCGCGCTCGCGGCGGCCTCCAGGGGCGGGGAGCTGCTCCTCGTCCACAGCGCGGGCGTCGCCTACCTCTCGCGCGACCGCGGCTGCACGTTCGCGCCGATCACCTCGGACGCGCTCTACGTGACCGCCGCCGCCTCGACGGAGCAAGGTTTCTTGCTGATCGCGGAGGAGTATCCGACCGACGCGGACCCCAATCGCTCGGTGCTGCTGCGCGTCACCGCGGACGGCGCGCTCGAGAGCGCGGCGATCGAGGTCCCCGGGTCGGTCGACGGCCTCCTGGCCTCGCCCGAGGGCGTGCTCCTCGCGGGGCACGCGCCCCTGGGCTTCCTCGCCAGTGAGACGCGCGTGATCTCGACCTTCGAGACCACCGCGTCGCTCGTGACGCCCCGTGCGTTCCGCGGCGGCGAAGCCTGGCTGCGCACCACGGAGGGCGGCAACGTAGCGCTGCTCCGTGTGGGGGGGGACGGCGAGGCCATCCCCACTTCGTTGCGGGGCACCTCGGTCCACGGACCGATCGTCGAGCGCGACCGCTGGGTCGCACTCTTCGACGGCGCGCTCTTCGAGCTCGACGGAGGCGAGTGGGCCTACGTCGAGGAGGTGACCTGGACCTGCCTGAAGAGCCTCGAGGACCGCAACTTCGCTTGCCATCTCTCAGCGATGCACGAGCTCGGCCCGTGGGGCCTCATGGACGCGACGCCGGTCTTCTCGATGGCGCAGCTCGGCCCGCCGGCGGCATGCGGCGACGCGGCCGCGCGTCAGGCGTGCGACCTCGACTGGGCCCACTTCGGCGGCGAGGCGGGGTGGCTGGAGACGCGGCCCGCGACCTCACCCACCGCGCCGCGCCGGCCGCCCGCGGGCTGCGCGATCGCGCCGGGCCCGGCGCCCGGCCTCCCGCTCCCGATCGCCACCGCCCTCGCGCTCAGGCTCCGCGCTCTTCGAAGCAGGCGCGCAGCACCGCGATCATCGGCGCCACGTCCGCGGCGCCGGCCATCTCGCGGATCGAGTGCATCGAGAGCATCGGGCTGCCCACGTCCACCGTCGCCACGCCGAGGCGCCCCGCGCTGATCGGCCCGATGGTGCTCCCGCAGGCGAGGTCGCTGCGGGTCACGAACTGCTGCGGCACCACCTCCGCCGCCGCGCACCAGGCCGAGAAGCGCGCGGCGCTCTCGCCGTCGGTCGCGTAGCGCTGGTTCACGTTCGTCTTGATCACGGGCCCGGCCCCGAGCCGCGGCATGTGCGTCGGCTCGTGCCGATCGGACCAGTTCGGGTGGACCGCGTGCGCCATGTCCGCGGAGATCAGGAAGGAGCGCGTCAGCGCCCGATGGATCGCGTCGGCGCGGTCGTCTCGCGCGCGGGCGACGCGCTCGAGGACATCGGCGAGGAACGGCGAGTCCGCGCCCTGCCGCGAGCGGCTCCCGACCTCCTCGTGATCGTAGAGCACCACCGCGCGGGTCGAGCGCACGGGGCCCGACGCGGAGAGGAGCGCGGTCAGGCCCGCGTGGCACGACGCGAGGTTGTCGAGGCGCGGCGCGAAGACGAGCTCGTCGTGCGCGCCCCCGCGCGTCGAGGGCGTGACGTCGTAGAGGCAGAGATCGTGGCCGAAGATGTCGGTCGCGGCGGCCCCCGCCGCGGCGGCGACGAGCGAGACGACGGTCTCCGCGCCCGCGCTCTCGAGCGCGAGGTGCGGCGCGAGGTGGCTCTGCGCGTTGAGCTTCAGGCCCTCGTCGTTGACGTTGCGGTTGAGGTGGATGGCGAGCGAGGCGACGCGGCACACCGGCCGCTCGATCCGTACGAGCGCGGGCTCGAGCCGCCCGTCGCGCCGCACCACGACGCGGCCCGCGATCGAGAGGTCCCGATCGAGCCACGTGTGCAGGAGGACGCCGCCGTACGGCTCGACCGCGATCTGCCGCACGCCCTGCGCGCTCAGCTCGGGGCGCGGCTTGAGCCGGAGGTTCGGCGAGTCGGTGTGCGCGCCGACGATGCGGAAGCCCGCCTCGCTGGGCGGCTCGGCGCCGAGCTCGAACGCCAGGATCGTGGAGCCGCCGCGGACCGCGTACACCCGATCCCCGGGGCCGAGCGTCCACGGATCGCGCTCGTCGAGCGCGCGATAGCCCGCCGCCTCGAGGCGCCGCGCGCACTCCACCACCGCGTGCCACGGCGTGGGCGACGCGTCGATGAAGTCGAGGAGATCGCGGACGGGATCGGGGCCACCGCTCATGGCGTGGGAGCGTAGGCGAGGGGCTATGCTCGGCGCCATGCTGGAGCGCACCCGCGTCGCGTGCTTCCTCGCCAACTACATCGGCTTCGCGGTCGAGGCCGACTACCAGCTCCAGCCCAACTACTTCGTCGGGCTCACGATCGAGGGCGGGATCGCCGCGATCACGCGGCAGACGGGCGGTCCCGTGATCTCGCTGTACTTCGCGCATCGGTTCTGAGGACAATGCTCGCCGCGCGGATGCGAACGACGTCGCGGCTGCTCCTGCTGCTCTTCGCGATCGGGTGCGAGGATCCGCCGCCGCCGCCGCCTCCACCGCCGCCGCCTCCCCCGCCCGCGCCGATCGTGGCGGGCCGCACCATCGCGAGCGACGCCGCGTTCGCGCTCGTGCCCAACGGCGAGGGCGCGCGCTTGATCTGGGCGGTCCCCTACGGCGAGGGCGGCGGGATCCGCACCGTCGCGCTCTCGCCGACCGGCGCGGCCCTCGGCGGCGACGAGCCCGTCGCGCGGCGCGGCGCGGCGGGGGGCGGCACCGCGGAGCAGCACGTCAGCCAGGCCGTCGAGCTCGACGCGTTCGCCACCGGCCGCCGCGTCGGGGTCGCGTGGGTGCTCGACTACGGCCACCACCTCGCCGCGCAGGCGACCTGGTCCTCCGACGACGGCGAGCGCTTCGCGGCGATCGAGGAGCTCGGAAACACCGTGCGGCTCGAGGCCGGCGCGCGCGGCCGCCTGTGGGTGAGCGGCAGCGACGACCGGCTGCTCGTGCACCATCGCCTCGAGGAGGAGGCGTGCGTCGCGAGCCCGGGCCGCTGCGCGATCTTCGCGCGCCACGGCCTCGGCGGCGCGGCCGGGGGCCCCGGCAACGGCGAGGTCCTCTCGCCGTGTGAGCCGCTCGTGGCCGGCTCCCTCTTCCGCGCGGGCACCTGGTACCACGCGATCTGCCACGTGGACGCCGGCGCGCCGTCCACCATGGTCGAGTCCGTGCGCCCCGCGATCTCGTTCGCGGGCCCCACCGCCTTCGGCGGCTGCGTGCCCGAGACGATCGCCCCGCTCGACGACGGCGTGCTGGTCCTCACCCGCTGCGGCGACGAGCGCGCCGCGCACCACCTCGACGAGATGGGGACGGTGCGAGCCAGCTTCCGGCCGGTCGAGCGCGTCGCGGCGTGCGAGGACGGCCGCCCGGTCCTGCGCGCGCGGCAGGGCCGGCGCGAGGCGAAGCTCCAGCTCGGCGCCGCGATCGGGCGGATCGAGGGCCTCCTGCCCGAGGACATCGCGCTCCCCGGCGCGCGCGCGGTGTGGACCGGGGAGGCGATCCTCGTCGCGGTGCCTCAGCAGCGCTCGCTCTCGGTGCGCCGCTACCAGTGCCGCCCGGACGGTCGCTTCGATCGCACCGACGCGCTGTGAGCCGTGGTCCGATTGCGCGCGCGGTCCCCGTCTGGTAGCTGAGGGCGCGAGGCAGTCGTTGGAGCCGAGGTCGCGCAGGGTTCCGAGATCGGGAGTGCCGCCGCGCCGGATCGTCGTGGCGGACGACAGCGCGTCCTTGCGGACCACCCTGCGCCTCCTGCTCAGCTGCGCCGCGCCGAACCTCGAGGTCGTCGAGGCCGTCGATGGCTTCGCCGCGCTCCGCATCCTCGACGAGGGTGGGGTCGACCTGCTCGTCTGCGATCTCTCGATGCCCGGGCTCGACGGCCGCAAGCTCAACCAGATCCTCGCGGCGCGGTCCGACCGCCCGGACGTCATCGTGATGAGCGCCAGCCGGCGCGCGATCGGAGAGGCGTGGATCCACGACTCGATCATCGGATGGCTGGAGAAGCCCTTCGATCCGGAGGCGCTGCTCGAGCTCGTCGTCGGCCCCGCCGCCGC
>JAYRVK010001124.1:0-11102 GCA_041918555.1 Sandaracinaceae bacterium | reverse complement strand
GATCGCGCGGGGGCGGGTGTGGGGGGCGCGGCGGGGGGGCGGCGTTCTCATGGCCGCGGTGGGCGGCGCGCCGGGGGGGGGCCCGCGACGCCCTCGAAGCCGCGCTGGATCGAGCCGCCCATCAGGACCCGGACGAGCGGCTCGAGCGGGCCCTCGATCACGTCCTCGGTGCGATAGCGCGTGCGCCCGCCCGCCAACGGCGTGAGCGTCTGCGTGCGCTCGGCGCGGATCAATCCGAGCATCATGTCCATGCCCCACACGAGCCGCGCGTGCTCCTCGACCGCGCGGATCGTCTCGCGCTGCGACACGGAGATCCCGAGGCCGTCCATCCGCACGCGCATGTCGATCGGCGTGCCGACCTCGAGGGTGGTCTTCGCGATCGGCGTGAAGGGGTTCCACTCGCCGTAGCGATCGACGTCGATCAAGACCGCCCACACCGCCTCGATCGGGGCGTCGATCTCGCGCTCGGCGACGTAGGTACGGCGAGGCATGCGCGACGGAGCGTACGCGCACGCGTCGCGCAGCGCTTGCTCGCCGGGGCAGGCCGTGTGAGCACTCGGACCCTCGCACAAGAAGGAGGTCCCATGCGCCTCGCCACCCTCGTGTCCATGACCGCCTCGGGGCGGCTCCGAACGGCCGCGGAGATCGTCCGGCTCACCTCTCCCTTCTACCGGACGTGCTGGCTGACCGCGGCGGGCCGAGCCGGCGTGCTCGCGGCGCTCGCGGCGGCGCCCCTGCCGCTCGCCGCGCTCGCCGCGCGGCTCGACATCGCGCCCGAGGAGCAGGCCGCCCTCGCCTCGTGGCTCGAGGTCGGCGTCGCGCTCGGCGAGCTGTCGCTCGCCGACGGCGCGTACGGCCTGCGCTCGGCGCTGGCGCGCCGGCTCGCCACGCCCGAGCACGACGCGGCGCTCGCGATCCTCGAGGAGATGGTCGACCTGCACGCGCGGCTGATCGCCGAGACTCCGGCGCGCCTGCGCGAGCGGCGCCCCTTCACCCTCGCCGACCAGGACGGCGCGGTGGTGGCCCGGTCCTCGCGCATCGTCGAGCCGCTGATCCACGAGGCGGTGCGGACCGCGGTCCCCGCGGACGGCGCCGTCCGCCTGCTCGAGATCGGCTGCGGTACGGGCACGCACCTGCGCGCGGCGGCGGCGTGCAACCCTCTGCTCTCGGCGCTGGGCCTGGAGCTCCAGCCCGAGGTGGCGGCGATGGCGAGGGAGAACCTGGCCCGCTGGGGCCTCGCGAGCCGGATCCGGGTCGAGACCGGCGACTTCCGGGACCGCCCCGCCGCGCCCGAGTGGGACCTCGTCACCCTGCACCAGAACATCTACTACTTCCCGGTCGCCGACCGCCCCGCGCTGCTGGCCCACGCGCGGGCGTTCCTGCGCCCCGGCGGCCGGCTGCTCCTGACCACCGGCTGCCGCGGCGGCTCGGCGGCGATGGCGGTGCTCGATCTCTGGGGGGCCGCGACCGCGGGCGCGGGCCGGCTCCCCGAGCCGCAGGAGCTGGTCGAGCAGCTCCGAGAGGCGGGCTTCGCCGACGCGACGGCGACGCGCCTGATCCCCAAGGAGGCGCTGTTCGCGTTCACCGGGACGCGCGCGGCCTGAGGAGCCGCCGTCCGCGCGCAAGTTTCCTTGTCTTGCCTCCCCGTCGACCGGGCTGGCAAGCTACGGCCATGCGCTGGCCGTTCATCGTCCTCCTCGTCCTGAGTGCCTGTGACCCCGCGCCGATGCGCCCGCCGTGCGGCGGCGACACCGACTGCGACCCCGGGCAGGTCTGCATCGACGGCCGGTGCGAGGAGCGCATGGGCGGGAGCGACGGCGGCGGGATGGACGGCGGCGGCGGCGGCTTCGACGCCGGCGGATCCACCGCGACGCTCGACTCGATCGCGATCGAGCCCCCGAGCGCCGACCTCGTCTCGGTCGACGGCTCGACGCCGACGCAGACCTTCACCGTCGTCGGCACCTACAGCGACGGCTCGACGCGCCCGATCACGGGGCCGCGCTTCGCGCTCGACCCGGTCAGCGTCGGCGAGCTCGACCTCGCCGCGGGGGTCTTCGTCGCGAACGGGATCATCGGCGGCGCCGCGACGGTGACCGCGACGGTGACCGGGCCCTCGGGCGACCTCGTCGCGACCGCGGCGCTGACCGTCCGGCTCGAGCGCACCCTCCTCGTCGGGGGCGCGCCGGCCGACGCGGCGAGCCGCTTCGGGACGCTGATCACCGACGAGCCGCGGAGCACGCACCTCGTCTACCCGCTCGAGGGCGCGGTGATGCCGCAGAACGTCTACCCGGCGGACCTCCAGTGGATCGTCGGCGGCCTCGGCGATCTCTTCCGCGTGCGCCTCGTGAAGCCGCACGCCGCGATCACCGCGTTCCTCCTCGACGAGGGGACGCTCCAGAACCACTGGCTCGTCGAGGCGACCGCGTGGCGCAGCCTCGCGCAGACCGACCCCGACGACGACGCGACGATCACCGTCGATCGCCTGGACGTCGCGACGGGCGAGGCGATCGGCGGCGCGCCCGTGCGCGTGCGCTTCGCGCGCGCGGCGCTCACCGGCAGCGTCTACTACTGGGACATCGCGCGCGGCCGCATCGTGCGGATCGACGACGGCACCGCGACGCGCGTCGAGTTCATGCCGAGCCCCCCGGTCGCGCGCGACGGCGCGCGCTGCGTCGGCTGCCACGCCGTCTCGAACAGCGGCCGCTACATGGCGGGCCGGCTCGGCGGCGGCGAGAACATCGGCGCGGTGTTCGACCTCACGACCGACCTCACCGGCGATCCGCCGCCCGTGCAGTACCCGCTCGCGACGGGCGACCCGTCGTCGATCCGGTGGTGGTTCTCGTCCTGGAGCCCCGACGACACGCGGATGGTCGCGACCTACGACGAGGGCACCTCGCGCCAGCTCGTGATCTTCGATCCGTTCGCGGGCACGCAGGTCCCGATCACCGGCACGCTCCCGGCCAACGCGACGCACCCCGCGTGGGCGCCGGACGGCTCGCAGATCGCGTACGTCTCCGGGATCAACGCGTGGGGGGGGGGCAACACCACGGGCAACATCTCGGTCGTCGACGTCACCGGCCCGGACAGCTTCGGGGGCACCCGCGATCTGCACCTCGGCACCACGCTCTCGTTCGAGGAGCCGGGGGGCAACGCGGACAGCTACCCCACGTGGTCGCCGGACTCCTCGCGCATCGCGTTCGCGCACGGAACGGGGAGCCGCAGCGACACCGGCGATCCCTCGAGCGTCATGTACTCGGCGCTCTACCTGATGAACCGCGACGGCTCGGGCGCGGTGCGCCTCGGCCGCGCGTCGGAGCCCGGGCGCCGCACCGAGGACTTCCAGCCGCGCTTCAGCCCCTTCACGCAGGGCGGCTACTTCTGGCTGAGCTACCTGTCGCGGCGCGACTACGGCAACGACCAGGCCGGCACGCAGGGCCGGCAGCTCCAGCAGATCTGGGTCACCGCAATTCGGGTGGACGCGGCGGCGGGCGAGGATCCGAGCTCGGTCCCTTATTGGCTGCCGGGGCAGAGCACCGCGTCGCGCAACATCAGCGCGTTCTGGGCGCCGCGGCCGTGCCGCCCCGACGGCGAGAGCTGCACCGTCGGCAGCGAGTGCTGCGGCGGCGACTGCCGCCCGGGCATGGACGGCGCGCTCGTGTGCTCGCCGCCCCCCCCCGAGCGCTGCCGCATGGCCGGCGAGACGTGCACGACCGACGCCGACTGCTGCGACGAGAGCCTGACCTGCCTCGGCAACGTCTGCGTCGACGCCCCGGAGTGAGGGCGACGCTCGCACGCTCCCCATGGACATGGGGGCATCGACGCGGCGTGCCGGCGTACCCTGTGGGGCATGGGGGGAGCAAGGGCGCGCTGGCTGCTCGCGATCTGGCTGATCGCGTGCGACGAAGGGGGGGGGCCGCCGGATCCGCCCCCGCCGAGCCCGTTCGAGATCATCGAGGCCGGCACCGGAGACCCGAACGCCGCGCCGCTCTGGCCCATGCGGGTGGGCGCGATCTGGGGCGAGTCGGTCGTCGAGGGGATCACGCGCCGCGACGGGCTCGAGCTGATGAGGTTCGTGCAACCGCCGCTGCCGGATCCGCTCAACGGGCTGGAGATGAACCCTCCGGTCGTGAGCTGGTACCGCCGCACGCCCGACGGCCTCGCGTTCCACGGGAGCACGCGGCAAGGGTTCTTCCCCGCGGGCCTGCTGCTCGTGCCGAACGAGGTGCGCGTCGGGATGATCTGGGAGTCGGAGATCGACGGCGTGCGGGTGCGCTTCGAGGTCCTCTCGCGGGCGATCGAGCCCACGCCGCTCTTCGGAGACCAGCCCGTGTGGACGATCGATCAGACCGTGATCTCGTCGGGGGCCGTGATCGCGACCTGGACGTGGATCGAGGGGTTCGGGCCGCGAGGCGACGCCGGCATCCTGCGCGTCTTGCTCCCCGCCGAGGACCAGCCGGGGATCGACGTCGACGCGACCGCCGCGCGCGCGCCGATCTCGACCGGGTCCGAGCGCGGCGGCGCGACGCCGGGGATCGCGCACGTGAGCGCGCACCACGTCGGCCCGCGCACGACCTTCCTGGCCTTCAGCGCGGGCATCCTCGCCTGCGGATCGGCGGACGCCGCGGGGAGGGTCGAGGACTCGCGCCTCGACCTCTTCGACACGCCGATCGCGCTCGATCGATGCCCGGGGTACCAGGCCGGCGGCGAGTACCTCTTGCATGGGCACGCGGGCCTCGCGCTCCCATACAGCGCGACGGAGGTGTACTGGGGCAAGAGCTCGCCCGACGGGGCGAACAGCATGGTGATGATCGGCGACGGGGCCATGCAGCACCGCTTCGCGTCGTACTACGGCCCGGACGGGGCCCCCGAGACCCTCGCCCAGGCGTCGTACGGGACGCTGCGCCACACGGCGCCGTTCACGTCGCCCGAGGGGATGTTCCACGAGGCGGCCCGGACGCCCGCCCGCTGGGTCACCGTGGACCACGCGAGCCAGTACACCTACCACCCGACCAGCGGGCCGAGCCACGTCCTGATGCACTCGCTGCGCCCGTACGAGACGCCCGCGCCGCTGACGCTCCGGAGCGCGGCCGGGCTCTTCCTCGCGTCGAGCTACGGGGTCGACGGAATCGCGCCGCCGGAGCTCGTCTTCCACAAGGCGGGCAACGTCCACTACCACCTCTTCGAGGACGGCCGCGAGCTCTACGTCACGGCGCCGGACGGGCTCGTCCATCGCGTCACCCCGACCGCGGAGGGTGGCCTCACCCTGGATCGCATCGCGCAAGTCGCATTGCCCCCCGAGGAGAGCGTCACCGCCGTGCTCCGCCTCGACGCGGGCCCGCTCGTCGAGGGCTCACCCCTCGTGGTGTACGCCGGGCAGAACACCTACACGTGCCCGGCGGGCGCGCCGTGCTTCCGGCCCCACACGGCCCACGTCGTCGAGGCCCTGGCGCCGGTCGAGGACCCGCCGCCGCCGAGCACCGCGGTGAGCGCGATGCCCGACGGCTTCGACGTCTTCGTGTGCTGGCCCCGGGCGCTCGGCCCGCCCTCGGCCGCGAGCGAGTGGCTCCTGGCCGGGCGCGCGCCGGCCGTGGTGATCGAGGAGCCCGAGGGCGCGGGGAGCTGCGTGCTCCTCGTGCGCGACCTGTCGACGCCGCCGTCGCTCGGGCCGGGCGCGTTCCACGTCTCGGGCACGATCCCCGGCGTCGGTCGGGTCGACCTCGCCATGGGCCTGCGCGGGTTCTCGGAGCCGAACCTGGACAGCTTCGTGAGCGTCCTCGAGCTCCCCGGCCTCGACGTCTCGTACGATCCGCACGGCTACGCGCCGAACGGCGGCTTCCTCAGCGGCGCCGCGATCTTCGGCCCGAGCGGCGTGATCGTGTCGCAGCCCGAGCACCTGAACGCGATCGCGGGCGGCGTCGCGATCCCGGGCGTGCCCGACGCCGCCGGCGCAGGGCTGTGGCTCGTGTACGACGATCCGGTCGCGACGTACGCCGCCCTCTCCGCCGGTCCTGGCGCGCCGCGCTTCGAGCTCGCGCCCGGCCACCGGCACGTCCAGAGCGCGCGGCCCGGCGCGCTCCTCTGCGTCGACGCGCATCCCCGAATGACCTGCACCCGCCTCCGCGCCGACGGGACCACCGAGGACCTCGGCGAGGTCCCGTACGCCACCCTCGAGCTCGCCGACGGAACGCTCTGCGGCCCCGCGAGCTTCGACTTCCGCTGCACCGATCCGGACGGGACCGTCCACGATCTGCCCATCGACACGCTGCCGGAGACCAACGTGTGGCTGCCCGAGGGGCGGGGCTGGTACGCGCTCTACCCGAGCCTCGGCGGCCTCCACTACGTCGACGTCGACGCGGGCACGGCGACGCCGCTCGACGCGCGCTGCCCCGCGGGCCCGACGCGCGACCCCGAGGGGCGCTGGTGGCTCATCCTCGAGGACGACGGAATGGGCGGCTGCTTCGGGCGGCGCCCCGACCTCGCGATCACCGTCGCGCGGCTCTCGCCGACGGGGGTCGAGGAGGTCACCGACTTCCCGCAGCCGCGCGACGTGTACGACGAGGGGCACGCGCTCGCGGGGGTCCTCGTGGGAACGGAGGTGGTGCTCGTGATGACGACCGGCTCGGAGCGATCGGCCGCGGTAGGCGGCGTGGGCACGCGCGTGCGCGACATCTACCGGCTGCCGAGGAGCGCGTTCCCGTGAGGGCCGCGATCGCGGTGACGGCCCTCGTCGCGCTCGCGGGGTGCGCGCAGCCGGTGTCGCTGCGCGGCGCGTGGGCAGGTACGTGCCTCGGGATCCCGGGGCTGCCGAGCGAGGGCCGCGACGTGAACGCGTCGATCACACGGCTCGTCGAAGGCGTGATCGATCCGTCCGATCCGGTCCGCGTCGAGGGCGCGTGGGCGATCTACACGTCGCCCGGCTTCGTCGACGACACGCTCGACGCGCGCGCGAACGCGTTCCACTGCGTCGACGCGGGCGGGTGCGCGTTCGACGACGATCCCTACGTCGAGGACGACGTCGTGATCCACTTCACGCGGCCCGCGCACGACACCGCGCCGGGCAACGGCTTCCTGTACCTCCACACGACCGCGGACCCCGATCGGCTCACGGGCGAGTGCATCATCATCCCCGCCGGCGGCGCCGGGGACGTCCTGAGCGGCACGATCGAGCTCACGCGCACGCCCTGAGCGCGCGCCGCCTCACGTCAGGGGTCGGCGATCCGCACGAGGCGGTACGCGAAGTGGGGGAACAGCGCCGGCCACATGTCGGGCGGGTAGATGTACTCCCAGTTCTCGAAGGATCGCAGGGCCTCGTTGTCGCCCACCAGCACGAGGAGCGCGCCGTCGGTGCCGACGGACAGGCTCGCGATGCGCTGTCCGTAGCCCGCGGTCGGCGGGAGGAGCGCGCGCGGCTCGGTCCAGGTCCGGCCGCCGTCCGCGCTCGTGACGAGGAACGCCTCCTCGCGCTCGACGCCGCTCCGGCGGACGTGGGCGACGGCGATGCGCCCGTCGGGGAGCGTCACCGGAGGCTGCATCTGCTCGGGCAGCGACGCGGGCAGCCACGACGGATCGCCGACCGGGACGACGTCCTCGCGCGTGTAGTCCCGGTCGACGTGCACGACGAAGTGCTGCGGGTCTCCGCTCGAACCGCGATGCCCGAAGAACATCCAGCCCGTCTCGGTCGGGTGGAGCGTCCAGGTCAGGAGGTCGCCGGTGGTGGACCGCGCCAGCATGGCGCCGCGCCGGTAGTTGCCCGAGAGATCGAAGACCGCGAGCCGCGACGAGAGGCCGAGGTTCGACACGTGGAGCTCGTCGCCGACGACGCGCAGGTGCGAGGGCATCACGCCCTCGAGCGGCGTGCCCGTGAAGTCGAGCTCCTCGAACGCGGTGCTGGTCGCGACGCGCGCGACGAAGCCCACGCGGCCGTCGGCGCCGGTGACACGGCCCGACACCCAGAGCGTGCCCTGGTGATCGACCAGGATCTCCCCGATCGCGTTCCACCCCGGCACCTCGAGCCAGCGCCGGAAGGTGCGGCCTCCGTCGTCGGAGCGGTGGATCTCGAGCCCGTCGAGGGCCCATACGACGCCCTCGTGCTCGGTCCACCACGTGAAGTAGTCGACGGAGCACATCGGGTCGCCCCACTCGACGAACGGCGCGCCGGCCCCTGGGCTGCGCATGCGCCCGATGCCGCACGCCTCGGGGATCGGCCCGAATTCGGTGGTGGTGGTCGCGCCGTGCTCGGGTCGTCCCCCTCCCCCCCGCGTCGAGAGGATCCGGCTCCCGTCCGCGAGCTCGAGCATCGGGATCTGCGGGCTCGGTGTGCTCGCGTTGACGTGGATGCGCTGTCCGTCGTCCTCCGAGGTCGCGGTGGTCGAGCGCTCGGGGACCGTGATCGCCCCGTAGACGTGGCTCAGGACACGGTCGATGTTCTGCTGCCACACGAAGTGCAGGCGCTCGCCGTGCCCGCGCATCGCGAGGGCCGCGGCGTCAGCGTAGTCGGGATCCGACCACTCGACGCGATCCGGGTGGAGCGCGGAGTTGGGATCCTCGAGGAAGCGCATCCCCGTCGGCTCGACGCGGATCATCGGCGCGGTCGAGACCACGCCGAGGTAGCGCT
Organism: Sandaracinaceae bacterium; assembly: GCA_041918555.1. GTDB lineage: Bacteria > Myxococcota_A > Polyangia > Polyangiales > Sandaracinaceae > JACKEC01. Next base: position 2,488 of record JAYRVK010001124.1, on the reverse strand, counting down.
GGTCGCGCGCGCCGAGCCCGAACACGATCGGGTCGGCGCCGCCGCCGAAGGTGCTCTCGAGGTGGAACGGGGGCAGGAGCGGCGCGCCGTCCCAGAGCTCGTCGAGCGTCGCGTGCGAGACGGAGACCTCCGACGGGCCCGTCGGGGTCGCGGGGCGGATCCGCATCCACGTCGCCCAGGGCCGATCGCCGCTCGCGCCCGGGGTGACGAACGCCGTCTCGGGCATGAGGCGCAGATCGAGCTCGCCGGTGGGCTCGTAGATGCGCGGCAGGAGGTGTCGCATCTCGAAGCCCGTGAGCCCCGGCCGGAGGAGATAGCCGAAGACGGCGCCATCGAGGAAGTCCGGCTCGAGGGTCGTCAAGAAGACTTGCGGTCTCCCCCGAGGATCGCCCGCGTAGGGCGCGAGCTGGATCGAGATCGGCGGCTCGACGTTCGGGTCGCCGGCGGCCTGCCAGAACAGCGCCGGATCGGCGAGGCAGAAGTCCTCGTGGGCGATCGGCGCACCCGGCTCGACGTCGAAGAGGCGCAGGTAGTAGGGACACGCGCCCTCGGCGGGCTCGCTCACGAGCGGCGTGTAGGTGATCCACGCCCCGCCTTCGGGCCGGCCGAGGATGCCGGGTGAGGGAGGGTCGTAGCCAAACCCGCGCAGGCTCGAGATCTCGGCGCCCTCCCCGATGTCGAGGGTCGAGACGGTCCACTCGAGCGGCGCGTCGACGCGGCGCATCGCCACACGCGCCACCGCCTCGTCGGTCCACGTCACGACCACGTTGCCCTCCGCGTCGACGGCGAGGCGCGGGCGCGCGGTCTGCTCGTGCGACTCCGAGACCTGCTCGTAGCCGAACCCCGTCCCCGTCCACTGCGCGACGAACAGCGGCGGCCGATAGGAGGGCACGGCGGGGCCCGCGAAGAGGAGATAGGCCGGCCAGCCGCGCGCATCGACGTCGAGCCGCCCTTCGAGGCCGGCATCCTGACGCGCGCGATCCTCCGCGGTCTGCGAGCCCACGAGCACCGCGACGCGACCGTCCGGGGGCGGACCGAGCGTCGCCTCGGTCACGATCACCGGCACCTCCGCGCGGGCCGATCCCGAGCGGAAACGCAGCGTGGTCTCGCCGGCGGAGATCCCCTCGAGCAGGCCGCGCGCGTCCACGGACGCGACCGCGGGATCGTCGGTCTCGTACTCGACCCGCTCGATCTGCGCGCCGATGAGAGAGGCGGCGCCCGGTCCTCGTGCGACCGTGAACGGCTGGTACGGCCGTCGCTCGCCGACCGCGAGCGCGATCGACTCGGTGGGCGGGAGGATCTCGTCCGCCTCGCCGCTCACGTACTCGACCTCGAGCACCGCCGGCACCGCGTCGGCGCACGTCGCGCCGTCGTCGGGATCCGCGCACAATCGATAGCGCACGACGACTTGCAGGATCCCGAGCCAGCCGGACGGCGCGATCGACACCACCCGCACCCCCGGCTCGGGGCTCGCCTCGGTGAACGCGGGCTCGGGTTCACGCCCCGAGAGCGACAAGAGGAGCCACGACCACTCGCCGCCGCCCGCCAGCGATCCGTCCGCGAAGCGCGCCTCGATCCGCGCGTCGATCGGCTGATCGGGCGTCGCGACCACGCGCGCGGGATCGAAGGGCCCCAGGATCGGGGTCTCGGGCGGATCCGGTCGATCGGGGTCCGGCTCCGGGCACCCTGCAAGCCAACTTGCGATGAACACTGCGAGCGCCGTGCCCCCCGCTCCGAGCCCGTGGCGTCGATCCCTCATGGCCGACCCCCTCGAAGCCTATTGCACGTCGCCCGCCGTCGTCTCGTCCGCGGGCGCGGTCTCGACCGGATCGCTGGGCGCCGCCTCGCCGCCGCCGGTCGCCGGGCACAGCCGCCAGATCCCCGCGAGGTCGACGTAGTGCTCGTGCCGCCGGTGATCGAGGATCCGACCGGCCGGCGCCTCGGTCCGCGCGAGCGAGAGCTCGATCGCGGCCGCGTCCGACGTGAACGGGATCGGCAGCCACTGCCAGGCGTCGGTCCCCTCGTGGGTCATCGTCACGACGCCGGTGCCCGGCTGATCCGGCGAGGAGGCGCCGCGCAGCGCGATCACCACGGCGCCGACCCCCTCGGGCGCGCGCCGATGCGCGAGGAGCAGCACGTACGCCTCGCCGGGGCGCACGTTCATCGTGTTCTGGAGCGCCGCCCCCACCGGCACCGAGGCGTACTGCACCTCGGCGGGCGCGGTCGGCCAGAAGCGGTCCCGCGGGTTGCCGCGCGCCTGCACGACCTGCGCGTCGCCCGCGATCCGCCAGCCGGGGAGCGACGCGGTCATCGCCATGAAGGTGAGCCCCCGATGCTCCGGCGCCTCGAAGCCCGCGTTGCCCATCTCCCCGTGCCCGTCCGCGCAGAGCGATGCCTGCGCGAGCAGCGAGGCGAGCTCGGTGGTCGCGACCTCCCCTGCCGGTGGCCCGGTGACGAGCGGGACCGTGAGCGTGTCGCAGCCGGCGAG
>JAYRVK010001123.1:0-2179 GCA_041918555.1 Sandaracinaceae bacterium | reverse complement strand
GCGTCGGGCCGCGCCACGGCGACGCGCGCGCGCGTCTCGGCGGAGGTGGAGGCGACGCAACGTCTCTTGCGATCGTCGGGCGCTGCGCTCCCGCTCACGCCGCTCGACGAGCGCTTCGAGCTCGAGCACGGGTTCGTCGGCGGGGGTTACGCGCGGCCGACGGATCGTGGTCGCGCCGCGAGCGCGCTCGTCGGCCCCGCGCTCGCGCTCGACGGCACGTACACGGAGAAGGCGTTCGCGGCGCTCGTCGCGCGCGCGCCGCGCGGCGCGTCGGTCCTCTTCTGGCACACCTACGATCCGCGGGTGCCCGACGCCGGGTCGGCCCGCGTGGAGGATCTCCCCGCGGGCCTGCGCGCGTACGCCCGGGAATGAGGCCGGCGACGCGTCGCGTTCCCGCGAGACGATGCGCTCGATCGGCTGCCTCCTCCTCGCGCTCCTGCCCACCGGTGCGGCCGCCCAGTGGGAGGCCATCCCGGACGAGCTCGTCGAGCGGACGGCCGAGCACTACCCGGAGACCAACGAGCGCGCGCACGCGCTCTTCTTCCCGAGCGTCGCGGGCCGAGGCGGCGGCTACCTCGGCGTCGGGAGCCAGCAGAGCTACACGATCGCGGCCGCGCAGGGCGCGGACCCGGTGGTGCTCATCGACTACGACCCGGTGGTCACGCGCCTCCACCGCGCGCTCGTCGTCCTCGTCGCGAGCTGCCCCGATCCCGCGTGCCTCGCCGCGCGCCTCGAGCCCGCCGCCGAGCGCGCGAGCGCCGACGCGATCGCGCGCGAGGTCGGAGCGGACTGGTCGGGTCGCCAGGTCGTCCGCGACTTCCGGGTGCACCGCCCGCTCCTCGCGCGGCGGCTCCGCGAGGACCGCGCGGTCGAGAGCTGGGCCAGCCGCGACGACTGGTACGCGCACGTCCGAGACCTCGCGCGGCGCGGCCGCATCGTCGCGCGCGTCGCGGACCTGCGCGGCGACGCCACGCTGCGCGCGATCGGCGCGGTGGCGCGCGCGCGCGGGATCGACTTCCGCGTCGTGTACCTCTCGAACGCGGAGGAGTACTTCTCGTACGAGCCGCGCTTCGTCGCCAACCTCGCGGGCCTGCCGCACCCCCCCGACGCGGTGGTGCTGCGTACGCTCCGCGATCGGCGGCTGCCCCGCGGCCGCGGCGACTCGATGTGGCACTACGACGTCCAGCCGCTCGACGACCTGCTGTCCCGGATCCGCGATCACGGCTACGCCGACTCGAGCTGGATCGTGAACGACTTGTTGCGCTCCGAGATCGCCTACCGGCCCGACGGCTCGAGCGTCCTCGACGCGCGGGCCCCCGCGCGCGCCTCGGCGGCGAGCCGGCGGTGGTGGCTCGAGGCGCCGAGCGAGCGGGCGCGGCCGGCGGGGGCGGTCCGCGGCGAGTCGCGCCTCCTCGCGGTCGCGCGCCGCGCGATGCTCCGGGACCTCGACCCCGCGCGACGCGCGCGCGCCCGCGCCGTGGACCTCGACGGGACCGGCCTCGCGCACGTCCGGGACGCGGTGCTCCCGCCCGATCCCCGGACCGGCCAGCCCTTCGTGCTCTCGGGCGAGCCCGCGCCGGCGGCCGCGCAGCGCGTCACCGAGCCGGAGACGAACCTGCAAGCGATGTTGCTCGACGCGATCGCGCGCGAGGTGCTCCCCGTCCTCTACGCGCGCGCAGGCCGCGAGGAGATCGCGAGCGCGCTCCGCGACGCGCCGGCGGCGAGCGACCTCTACGAGGCGTACCGGCTCCGCGAGCGGCTCCTCGAGGCGTGCCCGCCAGGCGATCGCGCGCGCGGGCCGGCGGGGGCCGCGATCCGCGCGTGCCGCCACGCGACGCGGCTCGTCCGGCCGGTGCCGACGGCGCGCGCCCGGCCGGCCTGGGCCGAGCAAGAGCCGATCGTCGCGCAGGCGATCCGGGGCGTCGCGCGGGAGGCGGCCGACGACGAGGCGGCCGAGGCCCTCCTCGCCGCGTGGACGCGCCTCGCGACGGTGGCCGCGGCGGTCACCGAGTAGAACCCCCGAGGCGACACCGGGGGACGACGAACCCCAGCCCCGGCGGGCGCCGCTCGGGTGCATCGACCCCAGTGAAAGGCCATGAAAGCCCCGCAAAACGCGGGATCGAAGGTTGCAGCAGGGGGCACCATGCGCGCTCCCCTCGCCCTCCTCGCCCTCCCCCTC
>JAYRVK010001122.1:0-8054 GCA_041918555.1 Sandaracinaceae bacterium | reverse complement strand
CCGCCGGCCGGCGACTGCGCGCTCGCGGCGGGCCTCGACACCTCGGATCTCGGCGGCAGCGCGAGCGCCGACGCGAGCGCGGTGATCGTGACCGAGGGCGACGCCGACGTGCGGCTCGAGCGCCTCGCGATCGGGGGCTGCGACTTCGCGGTGGTCGCGCGCGCGCGCAGCACGACCGTGTCCGAGTCGCTGTTGACCCGCGCGCGCGTCGGCGTCGCGGTGGACCGCGGCGCAGCGGCGACGGTGATCGACACCGCGATCGCGGTCGAGATGGCGCTGGGCGCGGACGAGATCACCTGCGGCGTCTGCGGGGGCACGGGCGCGCAGATCACCGTGCGCGGCGCCGACGTGGACGGCGGCTCGCGCGGCTGGGCGATCGCGGGGGCGGTGGGCACGCTCGAGGTCGAGGCGACGACCCTGCATCACTCCTTCGCGGGCCTCGCGATCGGCGGGCCGAGCGTCGTCGCGGACCGCGTGTCGATCGGCGCCGGCACCGTCGTGCGCGAGCTCGCGGGGATCGCGCTCGCGGGCGACGTCGTCACCGCCAACCTGATCGTCGGTGCGCGATCCGTCGAGGTGAGCGGCGCGCGCTTCGAGTCGTCGGGCAGCCGCGCGCTCGGCCTCCAGATCGCCGACACCGAGAGCGCACGGATCGAGGACACGGTGCTCGTCGGCCACGACCACGCCTCGCTCGGCCTCGTCGGCGGGAGCTTCGTGATCGGCGAGGGCGTCGAGCTCGGCGCGACGGGCGCCGGCGTCGCGCTGATCGCGGGCGGCGTGCCCGAGCGCGAGACGGGACCGACCGCGGTGCGGGTCGAGGGCGCGCTCCTCTCGACCGGGACGGGCGGCGTGCGTCACGTCCTCGTGCAGGGCACGGGCGCGCTCGAGCTCGTCCGAAGCGCGACGCTCACCGGCGGCGCGATCGGCCTCCAAGGCCTCGACACCGGCGTGATCTCGGGGACCGGCGCGTGGACCGTGCGCGACGTGAGCGGCGCCGCCGTCTCGCTCACCGGCGAGGCCGCCGCGACGCTCGCGAGCCTCGACGCGCGGGTGCTCGCGGGCGCGCGCGGCGTCGATCTCGCATCGCAAGGCTCATTGACACTCCTCGCCGGGACGATCGGCGGCGGCCTCTTCGGCGTGCACGCCCGCGAAGAGACCGCGCTCTCGATGACCGGCGTGACGATCGAGGGCGGCGCGGAGGCGGGGATCGTGATCGAGGGCGCGGGCGCCGCCACGACGCTCACCGACGTCGAGGTGATCGGCGCCGCGCTCGGCGTCTCGATCCGCGACGGTCGGAGCGCGACCGCGCGGGACCTCGTCGTCACGGGGAGCGCGGCCTCGGGGATCGAGGTGGTCGGCGCGACGCTCGATCTCATGGGCGGCCGGCTCGAGGACAACCGCGGCGCCGCGATCGCCTTCGAGGACGGCGGCGGGGCGGTGCGCGGGATGATCATCCGGGGCACCCAGGCGCGCTCCGACGATCGCGCGGACGAGGTGCGCCTCGTCTCGACGGACGGCGAAGAGCACGTCGTCGAGATCGCGGAGAACATGTTCGAGATCGCGACCGCCCGGAGCTGCGCGGGCGGGTGCAGCGTCGTCTTCGCGTCGGGCACGGGCGTGCGGGGCATCGTGCGGCCCAACTGCCTGACCGCGACGCCGGGCGTCACCGACACCTTCACCCTCGCCGCGCAGGACGGCGCGCGGCTCGAGGAGCCGGTCCCCGCGGTGTGGGCCGACGGGCTCCTCGGCCGCACGATCGACGCGGGCTGGCTCGCGGGCTCGGCGCTCACGCCCGCGGCGCCGACCATGCTCGAGTCGGCCAACGTCGACGCGGTCCGGATCCCGGCCGGGCTCTGAGCCGTGCCATGCCGTCGCCCGCTCCTCGCGCTCCTCTTGGCCCTCGGGTGCGGAGGACCGGCCGCGGTGGGCGCGATGGAGGCGCCCCCGACCGCCCCCCCCCTCCGCGACGTGGCGGGACGCTTCCCCGTCCCGCCGTGCGGCGACGACATCCAGCATCCCGAGGCGATCGGGGTCTGGCAGAGCTTGGATGGCGATCGCGTCTTCGTCTACGACGGATGCTCCGTCCGATTCGAGAACAGCCTCTCGGTCCCACCGGAGATGGCCCTCTTCACGGGCTGGCGGAACGTGGCGCGCGCGTTCACCGTCGACGTGCGGGACTATGCGGACCCCTTCCCCTACTTCCGCACCCGCGCGACGTGGAGCGGCGACTCGCTGTGGAGCTCGTCGATCCTCGCGGAGCGCGAGGTCTGCCGCTGGGATGGCGAGCGGTTCACGCTCGGCGACGGGTCATCTCCCTTCGTCCGAGCGCGCAATACGGCGGACCTCGGGATCGTCGCCCGCGACCTCCTGTTCGCCGACCGGTTCCTCCCGACCGAAGAGGAGCTCGCGGCCGAGCGGGGGGTGCCGATGCCTCCCGAGGGCCTGCCGCCGCTCGACTACATCCAGAGCATGATGTGCCCGACCGGAGCATGCGCCGGGACGCCCGAGGGCGAGGGGACGCCATGAGAACGGACGCGGTCGGCCCCGTCTCGCAGGCCCGCTACCCCCGCTTCGTCGCGCGCTTCGCGGCCTTCCTGTGCACCGCGCTCTTGCGCTTCTCGATCACCGCGAGCGACGGCCTGCGCCCCGGCAGCGCGGGCTGCTCCTCGTGGTGCTCCGCGATCGAGCCGACGCCGAGGCCGAGCTCGAAGAGCGCGATCTCGCGGCGGCCGCGGTCCCCGAGGCGCAGCGGCATCACCGCCGCGCCGATGCCCGCGCCCACGTAGACCGCGCCGCGCGGGTCGACGTGCATCGGGCCGCGGTCGCCGTAGAGGCCGTGCACGTACTTGTGGCCGGCGAGCTTGCCGATCGCGATCTCGTGGAGCTTCGCGACGGTGACCTGGCCGCCGTGGGTGTGGCCCGAGAGCACGAGCGGGACGCCCTGGTACCAGAGCCAGTCCGCCTCCTCGGCGATGTGGCTCAGCGCGATCACCGGCGCGTTGGCGCGTAGACCCTTCACCGCGCGCTCGCGCTCGGCGTGGCCCGTGTACGCGTCGTCGAGCCCGACCACCTGCAGGCGCTCGCCGCGGAGCGTGATCGTGGTGTTCTGGTTGCGCAGCACCTCGACGCCCGCGCGCCGCAGCGCGCCGAGCACCTCCTCGGCGCCCGACCAGTAGTCGTGGTTGCCCAGGACGCCGATCACCGGTCCGTCGAGCCCCGAGAGCACGCCCTCGAGCTGATCGAGATAGAGCTGGCTGTGGCAGACGAAGTCGCCCGTGATCACGACGAGGTCGGGCGCCTGGGCGTTCGTGAGGCGCACCGCCTCGCGCTGGACGCGCTCGGGGGTCACGCGACCGAAGTGGAGATCCGTGAGGTGCGCGACGCGCAGGTGCGCGACCCGACCGAGGAACGCCTCGGGCCCCGCGAACTGGCGGATCTCGATCTTCTGTTGGCGGAACCGCTCGAAGAGCGCGCGGCGGGAGAGCCGGTGCAGCGCCTCGCGCCGCTCGGCGAAGGCCATCGCGTCGTCGACCGAAGGGGGTACGTCCCGCACGCAGCAGGGATTGTACGCACGAGGCCGGCGGGCCGCATCTTCGGCACCGCAAAACGGTCTATGCTGCCCGCCGTATGCTGAGCTTCAGCTCCGACCCCAAGACCGCCGAGCGACAGATGGACGCCGTGATCTACTCGCTGACGGCGTTCGGGTACATCGACGGCGACTTCGACGCGGCCGAGAAGGAGACCGTCAAGGCGATGGTCCGCCGGCTCGTCGAGCACCGCGTCGACACCGGCATGCCCAACGCGACGCCCGACGTGCGCCGCGATCTCGTCGACCGCTTCAGCAAGCACTTCGTCGAGAAGTTCGAGCAGATCGACGCGCAGGTCGGCGAGCTGTTCCTCGAGCCCGTCGCCAACGACGAGGACCGCGACACGTTCGTGCACGCCAAGCTCAAGCAGCGCTGCTTCGAGCTCTTCGAGGGGTTCGATCGCGCCAACCAGGAGGCGATCCTCGCGAGCGTCGACGAGCTCATCCGGGCCGACGGCGAGATGCACCCCGCCGAGCTCGAGTTCCGCGGCGAGCTCGTCGCGCTCCTCGAGACCGACGCCGACGTGCTCCTCTTCGACGACGACGTCACCGGCGAGCACCCGGCGTTCCTCCCGACGCAGCAGATCGCCGCGGAGGAGGACCACCCGTTCTTCAAGCAGTTCGAGTTCCACTACTCGGCCGACCCCGCGAAGATCGAGAAGCAGATCGCCGCCGACCTCGAGCTCATCGAGCGCTTCGAGGCGCAGCTCACGGCCGAGCGCGCGAAGGGCGCGGGGCGGCTCGAGGGGAAGCGGTCGGTCGCGGACCTCGAGCCCGGCGACTCGTTCCTCGACGGCTGGACCCACGTGCTCAAGCCCGAGCCGGGGCGCGAGTACGAGCTCACGGTGCTCGGCGATCTCCACGGCTGCTACTCGTGCCTCAAGGCCGCCGTGATGCAGACGCGCTTCTTCGAGCGCGTCGAGGCCTTCCGCAAGGACCCGGAGACCCAGCCCCATCCGAAGCTCGTGCTCCTCGGAGACTACATCGACCGCGGGATCTTCAGCCTCAACGGCGTGCTCCGCACCGCGCTCCAGATGGCGACGCGCGCGCCCGAGCACGTGTACGTGCTGCGCGGGAACCACGAGTACTACGTCGAGTACAAGGGGCAGGTGTACGGCGGCGTGAAGCCCGCCGAGACCATCAACTCGCTCAAGCCGCACCTCCCCGTCGACGTGTTCCTCCGATACCGCGATCTCTTCGAGCACCTCCCGAACGCGCTGCTCTTCGACAAGACGTTCTTCGTCCATGGAGGCATCCCGCGCGACCGCACGGTCAAGGAGCGCTGGAAGGACCTCTCGAGCCTCAACGATCCCGACGTGCGCTTCCAGATGCTCTGGAGCGACCCGAGCGCCGCGAGCGTGATCCCCGCGCAGCTCCAGGAGCAGACGGCGCGCTTCCCGTTCGGCAAGCTCCAGTTCGCGTCGTTCATGAACCGGCTCGGCTGCCGCACCCTCGTGCGCGGCCACGAGAAGATCAACGCGGGCTTCGAGCGCGTGTACGACGACGAGAACGGGCTCCTCGTCACGGTGTTCAGCGCGGGCGGCGCGGAGAACCTCGATCTGCCCGAGCAGAGCAGCTACCGCGAGGTCACGCCGATGGCGCTGACGATCCGCCGGATGGCGGACGGCGCCACGTCGATCGAGCCCTTCGAGATCGCGTGGCAGTCCTACAACGATCCCGAGCGCAACCAGTTCCGGGAGCGGCCGCCCGAGATCGAGCACCGCGTGGAGTAGAGGCGATGGCGGGCGTCGGCGATCTCGTGACCCCTCTGATGCGCGCGGTGGGTGCGACCCGCGTCCTCGACGAGCACCCCGAGCTCCCGGACGGCCCCTCGGATCCGCCGTGGCTCCAGACGTTCCTCTGGCTCGTGCGCCCGACGCGCGTGCTCCGGCGCTACCACGCGCGCTACGGCGAGACCTTCACGATGCGCGTGCAGGGCGTGCCGCCGTTCGTGATGTTCGGCGGGCCGGAGGCGGTGAAGGACATCTTCACGGGGCCGCCCGACGAGCTCCACGCGGGCGAGGCGAACGTGGTGCTCGAGCCGATCCTCGGCGAGCACTCCGTCCTGCTGCTCGACGGACCGCGCCACATGCGGCAGCGCCGCCTGCTCCTGCCGCCCTTCCACGGGCAGCGGATGCGGACCTACGGCGAGACCATCCGCGACGTGACGCTCGCGTCGATGGAGAGGTGGCCCCGCAACGAGCCTTTCCCGGTACACGTACAGACCCAAGGGATCACCATGGAGGTGATCCTCCGGACCGTGTTCGGCCTCGACGAGGACGACCCCGACCTCGGCGCCTTCCGCGCGAGGCTCACCGAGCTCCTCGACGGCACCGCGAACCCGCTCTTGCTCATCCCCGCCGCGCAGATCGACCTGGGCCCGTGGTCGCCGGGCGGCAAGCTCGGCGCGCGGCTCGACGCCGTCGACCGCCTCGTGTTCGGCCAGATCCGGCGCCGCCGCCGGGAGGGCACGGCGGGCCGCGAGGACGTCCTCTCGATGCTCATCGACGCGCGCGACGAGGAGGGCCGAGAGATGACGGAGCTCGAGCTGCGCGACGAGCTCATGACCCTCTTGCTCGCGGGGCACGAGACGACCGCGACCTCGCTCGCGTGGACGTTCTACCGGCTGACCAAGAACCCCGACGCGCTCGCGCGGGCGCACGCCGAGGTCGACGCCGCGTTCCCCGAGGGCGCGCCGATCGATCCCGATCGCGTCAAGGAGCTCGCCTGGATCGACGCGTGCGCGAAGGAGACGCTGCGCATGAACCCGGTGGTCCCCGCGGTCGCGCGCCGGCTGCAGTCGCCGATGACCATCGGCGGCTGGGATCTCCCGGCCGGGGTGATCGCGGTGCCGAACATCTACCTCGTGCACCACAACCCGCGCGTGTGGCCCGACCCGCTGCGCTTCGATCCCTCGCGCTTCATCGAGGGAAAGCCCACGCCCTACACGTTCTTCCCCTTCGGCGGCGGCATCCGCCGGTGCATCGGGATGGCGTTCGCGCTCTACGAGATGCAAGTCGTGTTGGCGACGGTCCTCTCGCGCCTCACGATCCGCGCGGTGCCCGGCGCGCGCGTCCGGCTCGTGCGGCGCGCAATTACGTTTGCGCCCTCCGGCGGGATGCCGCTGATCGTCGAGGAGCGGCGCGCGTCTTGACGCGTTCTTGATGCCCGCGACTCGCATCTTGACCCTCCGTTGATCGGCGCCGCGGCACGGTAACCGAGGACGCGATGGCGTCCGCGCCTCGTGCCGCCTCGGGCGGGGTGTCTACCTCCTCGGGAGAGTCGCCGTGCATCGCTCGTTCATCCTCGTCGGAGCCCTCTGTGCCGGTGCGCTGGCCGCGCGGCCCGCGAGCGCCCAGGAGGGCGAGCCTCCGCCCGCCGAGGTCGTCCCCGACCCGGCCGCGGAGCCCGAGGCGGTGGACGGTCCGTCCCTCGCCGCGCTCGAGGCCCGTATCGCCGAGCTCGAGGCGCGCCTCGCGTCCGACCCGAGACGCGAAGGGGAGCCCGCACAGGAGGAAGGTGAAGCCGACGAAGCGACCGACGACGGCGAGGACGCCTCGCCGTTCACCCTCGGCGGCTGGGTCGAGGCCTACTTCGGCTGGAACTTCAACGAGCCGAGCAACGGCATCACCGACCTGCGCGGCTTCGACAACCGACACGGCAGCGTCAACCTCTCGAACGTCGCGCTCGACGCGCAGTGGGACGTCGAGGGCGTCCACGGTCGCATCACCCTCCAGTGGGGCTCGACGCCGGCCACGTACTACCTCGCCGAGACGGCGGGTCCGAGCCTCGGCACCGGCGTGGGCGCGCAGAGCCTCTCGCTGTGGCAGTTCCTGCAGCAGGCCAACGTCGGCTACCGGATCCCGATCGGCGAAGGCCTCGATGTCGGCGCGGGCCTCTACCTCTCGCCCGTGGGCGCCGAGGGGATGAACGTGAAGGACGGCTGGTTCTATTCGAGGTCCAACCTCTTCTACGGGTTCCCGTTCTATCACACGGGCCTGCGGATCGCGTACCCGGTCACCCCGGAGATCACCGTCATCGCGTGGGCGATCAATGGATGGAACACGATCCTCGACAACAACGAAGAGAAGACGCTCATGGCCCAGATGACCTGGTCGACCGACCTCGTCTCGGGGAGCCTCCTCTACATGGCCGGCGTCGAGCGCCCCACGGGCGCGCCGGAGGGCCGCGCCTGGCGCCACCTCATCGATCTGAACGCCACCTTCACCCTCACGGACTGGCTCGGCGTGCAGGGCCAGATCACGACGATGATCGAGCCGAACGATCTCGGCACGAGCGCGGCGTTCGCGGGCGCGCTCGCGGCGCGCGTCGCCCCCATCGAGTGGCTCGCGCTCTCGGCCCGCGGCGACTTCTTCTGGGAGGACCTGGCGAGCGACGGCGTGAGCACCGCGTCGTCGATCTTCTGGCCGACGGAGTGGGTCGGCTCGTTCACCGGGAGCGTGGAGCT
>JAYRVK010001121.1:0-3065 GCA_041918555.1 Sandaracinaceae bacterium | reverse complement strand
GTGGCGCCGCCCGAGCCGGAGCCGGAGCCGGAGCCGGAGCCCGAGCCGGAGCCGGAGCCCGAGCCGGAGCCGGAGCCCGAGCCGGAGCCCGAGCCGGAGCCCGAGCCGGAGCCCGAGCCGGAGCCCGAGCCGGAGCCCGAGCCGGAGCCCGAGCCGGAGCCCGAGCCGGAGCCCGAGCCGGAGCCCGAGCCCGAGCCGGAGCCCGAGCCCGAGCCGGAGCCGGAGCCCGCGCCGGTCGCCGCGCCTGCGCCGACGCCCCCCCCCGAGCCGCCGCGCGCCGAGCCGCCGGACCTGCGCATCAAGGCGCTCAAGGTCGTGGCCGAGGCCTACGAGACGACCCGCTACCTCGACTTCGACGCGATCGTGGAGAAGCCGGCGACCTACCGCGTGACCGTCCCCATCGTCGCGGCGAACGCGGAGGCCGTCCGCCACCTCAAGGCCGGGATGTTCGCGTGCCTCAAGCGCGTCGAGATCGAGGGCTCGAACGCGAGGCTCTACATCGACAGCTCCAAGGGCCCGCCGTGAGCGGCCCCTCGCGCGAGGGCAACGGGCTCCTCTACGCCCTCCTCGGCGCGGGCGTCCTGATGGTCGTGGGCGGGCTCGCGCTCGAGTCGATGCCGGACGAGGTCCCCTCCGACGAGGTGGCGATGCTCCCGCCACCGTACGTGCCGCCCGTGGCGTACCCCGAGCCCCCCCCCGTCGAGCCCCCGCCGCTCGTCGAGCCCGCGCCTGCGCCGATCCCCGACGACGCGCCGCGGCGCACGCTCGTCTGGCACGTCGAGGCCCCGGGCGAGCCGCCGGTCGCGTGCGTGCTCCGCGCCGAGGTGCGCGCGGACGACTTCGTACCCGCCGGTGCGCTCGAGCTCGCGTGCGCGGACGGTCGCGCCTTCTCGGGCCGCGCCGTCGCCGGGCGCGCGACCGGCGTGGCGCTGAGCTCGGGCGTCGCCTTCGATCTCCAGCTCCCGCGGGCCGACGGGGCCGACGCCGCGGGGCAGCCCTCGACGCTGAACGTCGACACGAGCCGTCACACCCTGCACCTCGACGGCGCACCGCTCTTCGTCGAGGAGCTCAGCGTCCCGGACGCGACGATCACCGACTTCGAGCGCGACGAGGTCGTCGAGTCGCTCGTGCGCCTCGCGGTGCCGACGATGGTGAGCGGCTCGATCCCCGTGGCCATCGCGATGGTGCGCGGCACCGGGCGCGCGCCGCGCGCGGCCGATCCGGTGTGCGAGCTGACCGCGGGCCCCGGTGACTCGAGCGACTTCAGCTGCCGGGTGCTCCTGCGCTGCCACGGCGAGACGCTCTACGGGCTCGGCACCTCGGGCTGGAACCACTGCGCGGTGCGCGAGGGCGCGATCGTCGGCGCGTCCGACGGAGGCACGACCCCGGAGGACGGTGATCCGCGCCTCGAGCTCGCGCTCGACGAGGGGCGGCTCGTCGTCGTCGACGTGGGGGACGCCGGCGAGTGGTCGGCGACGTTCGAGCTGATCACCGATCCGCGCCTGCGCCGCGACGTCGAGTACGCGGGCGGCTACCGCTCCGAGTCGGGGCCCGAGTCGGGCGCGTGGACGATCCGCCCGTTCGCGACGCCGGCGGGCATGACGTTCGACGGCGAGGGCGTGCCGGTGCCCGCGACCGCCGCGAGCTTCGGCAGCGGCGAGCTCGCGATCCAGCTCGTCGAGACCGAGCGCCTCGCGTTCGGCCGCGGCGGGCGCGCGATCGCGGGCCACGTCGAGGGCCGCGCGGTGTGGGGCTTCGCCCCGCGCTGACGGCTAACGAACGCGGACCACGGTCCCCGGGACGCGCTCGTGCGAGAGCACCGCGTCCCAGCCGGGGGGCAAGTTGGGTTGCGTGAAGTCGAAGAGCCAGCGCGCGTCGGTCGGCGCGAGGTTCACGCAGCCGTGGCTCCGCGCGTGGCCGAACTGATCGTGCCAGAACGCCGCGTGGAAGCCGTTCGAGCCCTCGAAGTATTGGACCCACGGCACCGCCTGGATCGCGTAGTTCTCGACGACGTCCTCGCGCTCGAGGTCGTCCATGTCGTCCTCCGCGAGCTTCACCCAGATGCGGTGCACGCCCGGCGGCGTCGGCGTGTTGCCGCGGCCCGTCGAGACGGCGGTCGCCCACACGGCGCGCTCGCCGACGTACGCGGTCGCGACCTGGCGCTGCGTGTCCACGTCGATCCAGCGCTCGCCCTCCGTCACCTCGGAGGGCACCGGCGCGGGCCGCGGCCGCGCCACGTGCGACGCGCGGATCCAGCGCTCCTCGCCGATCCGGAGGTACTCCCCGCGCTCCTCGAGGACGCGCACCGCGGAGAGGCGCGTCGCCCGCTCGACGACGCGACCGCCGGGCCGCGCATGGAGCGGCGCCTGGTTGCGCACGACCCACGCGAGCTCGGTCAGCGCCTGGCCCTCGGCGAGCTCGACGCCGTGGAAGTCGCTGGGCCGCGCCCAGCGCAGCTGGTTGGCGGGGATCCAGAGGTTGTTGATCGTGCGGGCCATGTCCACGCCCGAGACCTCGCGCCGCTCGACGACCGCGACGCCGAACCCGCGGCCGAGCGACTCGACCCAGGCGTCCTGGAAGTAGTCTTGCGGGCGAGAGTAGGCCCACGTTCCGTCGACCGCGACGAACGCATGCATGCGCGGGATCAGCTGGCCGGGCTCGACGCGCGGGAGCGGATCGCCGGCGGGCGGCGAGGGCGAGAACGTCACGAGCGTCTCGCACACGAACGCGTGCGCGCCGACCTGGATCCACTCGCCTCCGGGACATCCCTCGCCGCGCACGCGCGCGACGAACGGCACCCGCGTGCCCACCTGGATCGTCCCGCGGCGGGCCGAGCTCGCGTCGGGCGCGGCGCGCACCGTGGTCCCCGCCCGCGTGATCTCGACCGAGCGCACCCACGCCGGCGCGGGCAACGCCTGCGCAGCGGCGAGCCCGGCCCACGCGAGCACGAGGAGCGGGGGCACGGTCCGCGAGCGCATCGTGCGGAGTATGGCGCGCGGCCGCGCGCCCGCCGGGTTTGCGGCGGTCAACCGCCGCCGCGGATCCCGTACTTCTTGGCCAGCTCG
>JAYRVK010001120.1:0-10467 GCA_041918555.1 Sandaracinaceae bacterium | reverse complement strand
CGGCGCCGCGTCGAGGAGCAGGCTCGCCACGAAGGGCCCCTTGCGACCCACACGGCCCCAACCCGCTCCCCGTCAGGGCTCTTCCTCGGGCGGCTCGAGCCGCACGCTCGCGCGAGCGGCGCGGCGCTCATCCGCGGCCCGACCGCGCGCGTAGCGTTGGAGGCTCTCCTCGCTCACGAGCCCGACCGGCGGCGCGCCGGGATCGCGGGGCGGCTCGCCCTTGTCGCGCGGCGGCGCGCGCCGCGCGGCCTCGACGCGGCGCGCGAAGTCGGGCCGCCACTCGGCGAGCGTGCGGAGCGGGTAGCTCGGGTCCGCGGGGTCGGCGATGATGCGCTCGACGATCGGCTCCATCGGCACGAACACCGGCGCGAGCTCGGCGCGATCGTACGCGTCGCCCCGATCGAAGAGCCCACCGCAGATGCTCCGCAGCGAGCACCCCGCGCAGCCGTCGGCGTACACGTGCTCCCAGTCCGTCTGCCGGACCGTCTGCTTCGCGTCGAGGAAGTGCACCACGCGCTCCTCGCCCTTGACGATCTTGCGCGTCTCGGTGCTCGCCCACGCGAAGTCGGTCATGTAGCAGAGCGGCACGCGCTCGACGCGGAACGTGCGCCCGATCTTCTCGAGGAAGCGCAGCGCGCGCGCGAGCGAGAGCTCGAAGTCCGCGAGGCGCGGGACGAACTCCTCCTGGTTCACCTCGGCGCGGCCCATCGAGGGGTCGAGGTTGTTCCACACGAAGTGCCGCACGTGCGGGTGCCGCTCGACGAGCGCGCGCACGTTCTCGTCGAGGTGGTCCGCGTTGAGGCGGTTGATCACGCAATTCACGTTGCACTCGATCCCGAAGCGGCCCGCGTTCGCGAGCGCCTGGTGCGCACGCTCGAGGGTGCCCGCGACGCCGCGGATGCGCTCCTCGACCACGGGCCGCACGGAGTAGATGGACACGTGAACGAGCTCGAGCCCGGCCTCGGCGAGCGCCCGCGCGAAGTCCTCCTCCGCCAGCCGCCAGCCGTTCGTGATCATCCGCACGTGCAGGCCCCGCGCGCGCGCGTGCGCGGCGATCCGCGGGAGCTCGGCGTGGAGCGTCGGCTCGCCGCCGGTGAGGACCACGCCGAAGTAGCCGCGCTCGACGAGGTCGTCGACGAGGCGCGCCATCGACTCGAACGTGTGCTGGTATGGGCTGCTCGGGTTCGAGCAGAACCCGCAGAAGTGGTTGCAGTGCCGGACGACCTGGATGTAGCCGATGTTCGCCACGCCCTCTGGCGACGGTATCTCAGCGCGCGGCGCGTGCCATCGAGAGCATCTCCCTGGCCGCCTTGCGCGTGCTCGCCGTCACCTCGAGGCCGCCGACCATGCGCGCGACCTCCTCGAGGCGCTCGGCCTCCGCGAGCCGCTCGATCGAGCTCTGGGTGCGCTCGCCGACCGGCCGCTTGAGCACGCGGAAGTGCCGGTCGCCGTACACCGCGATCGGCGCGAGGTGCGTCACGCAGATCACCTGGTGGTGCGCCGCGACCTCCGCGAGCTTGCGCCCGATCACCTCGGCCACCGCGCCGCCGACGCCCGCGTCGACCTCGTCGAACACGTAGAGCGACGCGCGCCCCACGCCCGCGAGCACGCGCTTGACGGCGAGGAGCGCGCGCGAGAGCTCGCCGCCGCTCGCGATCTTGCGGAGCGGCCTCGGCACCTCGCCGCGGTTCGGCGCGATCAGGAACTCCACGCGATCGATGCCCGTCTCGCTCAGCCGCGCGCCGTCCACCGCGAGCTCCCCGCGCCGCTCCGCGAGCGGCTCGACCTGCACCTCGATCTTCGCGTCGCCCATCCCGAGCGTCGCGAGCTCCCTCCCGATGGCCGCGCCGAGCGCGTCGGCGATCTCGCGCCGCCGCGTCGAGAGCGCCCTCGCCCGCGCGCTCGCATCGGCCAGCGCCGCCGCGCGCTCGCGCTCGAGCCGCTCGACTTCCTCCTCGACCCGCTCGAGCCCCTCGAGCTCCGCGCGCATCTCGTCCCGCCGCGCGAGCACACCGGCCACGTCGCCACCGTGCTTCTTGACCAGCCGTCGCAGCCGGTGCGCGCGCTCCTCGACCTCGGCCAGCCGCTCGGGATCGACGCGCACGTCCTGTGCGTACGCCCCGAGCTCGCGCGCCACGTCCTCGAGCTGCGCGAGCGCGCCCTCGAGCGCGTCCGCGTGCGGCGCGAGCGCGGGATCGAGCGCGGCTCCGTCGCGCACGGCGCGCGCCACGCGGTTCAGCGTCGCGCAGAGCGCGTCGTCGCTCGAGTAGAGCGCCTCCTCGGCGCCCGCCGACGCGGCGACCAGCTTCTCGGCGTGCACGAGCCGCGCGCGCTCGCTCGCGAGCGCCTCGTCCTCGCCGGGCTGCGGGTCGAGCTCCTCGATCTCTTTGATCTGGAAGCGCAGGAGGTCCTCGCGCTCACCGCGCGCCGACACCGCGTCCCGCGAGCGCGCGAGCGCCTCGTCCGCCGCCTTCAGCGCGCGATGCGCCTCGGCCACCGACTCGCGCGCGGGGCCGAGCTCCCCGAACGCATCGAGGAACCCGAGGTGCGTCGCCGGATCGACCAGCGTGTGGTGCTCGTGCTGCGACGAGATGTCGACGAGGCCGCGCGCGAGCGCCTCGAGCTGCGTCGCGGTGGTGAGCGTGCCGTTCACGTAGGCGCGGCTGCGACCGTTGGCCGAGAGCACGCGCCGGATCACCAGCTCGTCCGACTCGACGTCGATCCCCGCCTCCATGAGCCGCGCGCGCGCCTCGTCGTCCCGCGCGACCTCGAAGAGCGCCTCGACCTCGGCCTGCGCCGCGCCCGTGCGCACGAGCTCCGCGCGTCCCTTCTGCCCGAGCACGAGCCCGAGCGCGCCGATCAGGATCGACTTCCCCGCGCCGGTCTCCCCGGTGATCACGTTGAGGCCCGGCCCGAGCTCCACCTCGAGCTCGTCGATGATCGCGAGGTTCTTGATGCGGAGGACGCTGAGCACGGCGCGCGGACGGATACCATCCCGCGTCGACTGACGCATCCGGCCCCCGTACAACTACGGGCGTGAGCCCCTGCCTCCGCCGAATCGAGCCGCGCGACGACGCGGCGCTCGCCGCGATCATCCGCGAGGTCATGACCGAGCACGGCGCGAGCGGGCCGGGCTTCGCGATCCACGATCCCGAGGTCGGCGCGATGAGCGCCGCGTACGCGCCGCCGCGCGCGGGCTACTTCGTCGTCGAGGTCGACGGCGTGGTGCTCGGCGGCGCGGGGTTCGCGCCGCTCGCGGGCGGGCCCGACGACGTGTGCGAGCTCCGCAAGATGTACTTCCTGCCGGTGATCCGGGGCCGCGGCCTCGGGGGCGCGCTCCTCGATCGCGTGCTGGACGAGGCCCGCGCGGCGGGCTTCGCCCGCTGCTACCTCGAGACGCTCGGGAGCATGCAGGCCGCGCGGCGGCTGTACGTCGAGAAGGGGTTCGCTCCGCTGGAGGCGCCGATGGGCGCGACGGGTCACTTCGGCTGCAACGCCTACATGATCCGCGCGCTCTAGCTCGCTACGCCTTCTTCGTGGCGGGCTTGGCCTCGCCCTTCGGGGCCTCGGCCGCCTTCTTCTCGCGCCACGCGGCGAGCTTCTTGGTTCGCTTGGCCTTCTCGCGCTTGCGGGCCGGTCCGTCCTGGGGTGCGCTCATGATGCGCGGGACCCTAGTCCGGCCGGCACACTCTGGCAATTCGACATTCGAACACGCTGATGGATCAGCGCGGCACACGGCCTGCTGAGGCGCGGACCGTATGTCAGCTCGTGGAGTCGCCCTGCTCGCCCTCGCCTCTTCGCTCGCCGGCTGCAACGCGAGCCACGCCACTCTCGATGCGTCCGACGATGCGCCGAGCGACGGCGGCCTGGGGCTCGACGGGGCGTATGGTCCCTGCTCGGTCGAGGGCGCCGTGGAGTGCTCCGGCATCGGAGAGGGTCGCGAGTGCCGCGGCGGCGTGTGGTGGAGGATCGTCGATGGCCCGTGCTGGCCGCCCCCCGACGCGGGCGTGGAGCCCGACGCGGGCGTGTGCATCAGCGACAGCGCCGCCGTTCCGATCGAGTCGACGGCTACCGTCCACCTGGCCGTGCGGGGGACCGGCTGGGTCGTCGAGCGCGGCTTCGGGTGCAGCCCGTATGGGATCACGAACGTCGACACCGGGTCGGGGGTGACGCTCGGGATCCCGTTCCAGTGCCCGTGCGAGTGCCCCGCGCCGCCGCCGCCCGGGCCCGAGGCCCTGCTCGCGGTGGGCGGCGCGCCCGTCAGCGTGACCTGGGACGCGCGGCAGATCACGACGTGGACCCAGTGCGTGGACTGCGCGGCGCGCGGCTGGCCCGGCGCGGGCTGGACGCGCGAGACCGTTGGAGCACCGCAACCCGTGTTGCCGGGTCGCTACCGGATCGCGATCGCCGTCTACGACGAGCTCCCGATCGGCTGCTCCGACGCCGGCGACGGCACCGCGTCCTGCGGCTTCGGCGGCGGCGGCCCCCCCACCCTGCCCTTCCGCTTCGGAGCCTGCGAGGGCACGCGCACCGTGGAGGTCGAGGTCGACGTGCCGGAGCGCGGCGAGGTGACCGTCGAGATCGACACGTCGCTCCCCACGCCGTGATCACGCGCCGAAGAGGCGCGCGATCATCCGGTCGAGGAAGCTCATCGGCCGGTGCCACTCCTCGAGCGCCGGCGGCTGCCCCGGCTCGGGCGGCGGCGGCAGCGCGTCGCGCTCCTCGTCGGTGAGGAAGCGGCGCAGCGCCGCGCCCAGCGTCGTGTAGCGGTCGCCTCCCTCTCGGTCTCCTCGTGGACCGGCATCGGATCGTTCGCGAGCTCGCGGAGGCGTGCGCGCTCCCCAAGAGCCCGACCGCCGCGAGCACCGCGGCGCTGAGCCACACCACCGACGCGCCCGCGTAGAGGAGCAGCGCGATCTCCGGGTCCGGGAGCGCCGGGCGCCCGAGCTCCGCCTCGACCTTCCGCGTCCGCAGCTGGACGAGCCAGCCCGCGCCGCCGGCGGCGAGGCCGTACATCGCGAAG
Organism: Sandaracinaceae bacterium; assembly: GCA_041918555.1. Classification (GTDB taxonomy): domain Bacteria; phylum Myxococcota_A; class Polyangia; order Polyangiales; family Sandaracinaceae; genus JACKEC01. The sequence continues at coordinate 5,444 of JAYRVK010001120.1, read as the reverse complement.
CAGCACGCGCCCGCGCAGAGGGCCGGGGTCACCTCGTCCATCGCGCCCGAGGACACGCCGGGGCCGCGCGCGTCTCCCGATCACAGCGCCAGGATCTTCAGCTCCGCGACGTTGACGCGGTTGAACGCGCCGCCGCGACCCCCGAGGCCGCCCGTGTAGCGCTCGAAGTGCTCGAACGAGCTCATGTTGACGACCTCGTCGTCGCCGCGGATCACCACGCGGTATTCGGTGCCCGCGACGAGCTCGGCCCGCACGAAGCTCGACTCGGCCCAGCGCGACCATTCCCCGAGGTGCGGCATCATCACCGCGCCCTCGGCGACCACGCGCCCCGAGACCACCTCCTCGACGACCACGCGCTTCACCGCGCACGTGACCCCCGTGGTGACGCCGCCGGCCCCGTTGCTGTACACGAGCTGCAAGAGGTGCGGCCCGCTCTCTGCGGGCGTGAAGCTGGGCACGGTGAGCGAGTCGCCCTCGTCGCCCCATGGCTCGTAGTGGAAGCGGCCGTGATCGGTGGAGCCCGCGCCGCCGACGTTCGTCATCGCGCTCGCGCCGATCGTCGTGACGCGCGCCGCGCCCGCGCCCCACCAGCACGCGGGCGGCGAGTGCTGCGAGCGGTTGCCGCTCCCCGTGAACGTGAGCTCCGCGGCGTAGCAGGGGCTGCGCGGCCCGCTCGCGTCGTGCGTCGGATCGGTCCACGACGCAGTCGAGCCCGCGAGCCCGTCGGCGACCCGCTCACCGTCGCGGTAGATCGTCCACGTGACGTCGGGCGCCTCGCTCGTCGAGAGATCGAGCACCACGCGCCCACCGCTCGCGCGGATCCCGGTGATGCGCGGGGTGCGCGGTCCGAAGACGTCCTGCCAGTCCGCATCGGAGACCTCGGTGAGGCTCGTTCCGTCGCCGCTCCCCGTGCCGAGCGTCACGTCGATCCGGTTCGCCCCGGGCTCGAGCCCCTCGACGAGATCGCCGCTCAGCGCGCGGCCGTTCAGCGCGATCGACGCGACCGGCAGCGCCCCCTCCCCCGCGTCCTCCGGGAGGTGGAGCACGACGGTGATCGTGTCACCGCGCCAGCGATGGTCGTTGAGCACGAGCTCCTCGGTCCCCGCGAAGAGCGTGTCCCGCAACGCGGCAGTGACGTAGGGCCGCACGTGCAGCCCGTCGGCCTCGGCCTCGAGCCCGAAGAGCGTGTGCTGGACCATCGAGAGGTAGCCCGCGACGGACCAGAGCTGCCGCTGCGAGTTGACCACGGGCCCGCTCGCCGCGCCGTCGTCGAGGAACGCCGCGCCGGTGCCCGCCTCGAAGTTCTCCATGTTCGAGAGGTTCAGCGCGGCGCCGCGGATCAACGCGCGCACCATGCGCTCGGCCACCGCAGGATGATTTGCGTGCTTCGCCGCGCGCAGCCAGTACGCGTCGACGAACGGCCACTCCGCGCGGTTGTGGTAGATCGGCGTCGCCTGCTGCTGCGGCCACGCCACCGGTGCGCCGGGCCCGTAGTGCGGGTAGCTCGCGAGGACGCGCGCGGCCTGCGCGGGCGACGCGACGTCGAAGCGGATCGCGAGCGCGGAGCCGAGGAGGTCGTAGCGGCGGACCGGCGCGGGATCGAGGCCGGTCGTCACGTAGGTGGAGAAGAGCCCCTCCTCCTCGAGCCAGAACCGCTCGCGGATCGCCGTGCGCAGCGCGTCGGCCCACCCCGCGTAGCGCGCCTGCCGCGCCGCGTCCCCGGCCTCGGCCGCGAGCGCCGCGGTGATCTCGAGCGCGCGGAGGTGGAGGAGGTTCGTGGAGAGGGCCTTGCTCATCCCCACGTGCACCACGTCGGCCGCCACCCACTCGGGGTAGGTCTGCTCGCGCCAGTCGAGGAACGACTGCTCACCGGAGTACAGCCCGTCGCGCGCGTCCCACACGATGCGCCGGTCGTGCTCGACCGTGTTCGAGAGCGCCTCGAGCGCGCGCGCGCCGAACGCGTCGCGCTCCGCGCCCTCGAGGTGCGCGAACAGCGCCCACGCGCCGAGCGCCCACGCCACGCGGTCGCTCGAGACCGGGTAGCTGCCCCCCGTGCCGGTGTCCTGCACGATCTGCAGGTCGCCCCCGCCGCGGCGCTCGCTCAGCTTGAACTCGAGCGAGGCGCGCGCGCGCGCCGGATCGAGCGAGGCCATCCCGAGGTCCACCGCGTACGCGGTGTCGCGCGTCCACACGTAGGTCCAGAGCCGCCCCGTCTCGAAGCAGCCGCCGCAGTCGATCGCGTCGCCGTCGTCGAACGCGAAGTCGCGGATCGCGCTCACCGAGAGCTCGCGCGTCTCCTCGAGCGCGAGCGCGTAGAGCGCGTCGAAGAGGTCGTGCCCGGTCCGCAGCGTCGGCCAGCCCTCGAGCTCGGGCACCGTGCGCGGGTCGTCGGGCTCGCCGTCCCGGAGCGTCGCGGTGGACGTGAGCGTGTACGTGCGATGGCACGCCGCGCGATCGTCGATCGCCGCGGTCGCGCGGCCGTTCGGATCGGTCCACGCGTCGGTCCCGGCCGGATCGGCGCCCGCGGGGCTCACGCAGGTCCTGGGCGCCATCGGCCCTCCGTCGAAGTCCGGTCCGCCGTCGAAGCCGCCGCCCGCGTCGAAGGGGCTCGGTCCGCCGTCGACGGTCCCGCCGTCGCTCGCGCCGGCGTCGGGCCGCGGTGGGCTCGCGTCGCACCCGAGCAGCGCGAGCGCACAGAGCGCCCCGACGGCTTGCGCCGCGGACCGTCGAACGTCACCCTGTCGCTTCGGAGGCATCCGTGACTCAGCCGGTAGGCACGCTAGCAGCTCTCCTTCTTGCCACGGCTTGCGCCGGATCGCCACCCATCCCCGACGGAGGGGACGCCGGCGTCGATCCGAGCGACGGCGGCGCGCTCCCGGACGGCGGTGGCCACGACGCGTTCGTCCCGCCGCTCGACGCGGGGATGGCGAGCTGGGGCGCGCGCGACTGCGCGGTCACGGTGCGACACGCGCCGCCGTCGGGCGCGGGCTCGGTCCGGCTCGCGGGCGAGTTCACGGACTGGGAGTCGGGCGCCATCGAGCTGCGCGACGACGACGGCGACGGCGTCTTCGAGGTCACGCTCCTCCCGAGCGCGCGCCTCGTCTCGGGCGAGCTCTACGCGTACAAGCTGATCGTCGACGGCAACTGGATCCTGGATCCGGGCGAGACGCGCCGGGAGTACGTCGACGCGTGCCTCAACAGCGCCCTCGAGATGCCCGCGTGCGACGCCGGGCCCGAGATCACGGCGGGGTCGCTGTCCACGTCCTTTGCGGAGCGCAGCGCGTCGGTCCGCGTCACCGTGCGCACCGCGACCGACGGCGCGCTGCCCGAGGCGATCGCGCTCTCGCTCGACGGGGCCCCGCTCCCCGACGGCGCGTGGACGCTCGACGCGGCGGCTGGCGCGTTCGACGTGTCGCTGTCGGAGCTCGACGAGGGCCGCCACGTGCTCTCGGCGCGCGTCACCGACGCGCGCGGCCGCGCCGCCGAGCCCGTGGACCTCCCCTTCTGGATCGAGGAGGAGCCGTTCGAGTGGCGCGACGCGACGATGTACATGATCGTCGTCGACCGCTTCGCGAACGGCGATCGCGGAGCCGACCGCCCGGTCGGCGCGCCGGTCGAGTACCCCGCCGACTTCCACGGCGGCGACCTCGTCGGCGCGACCGAGGTGATGCGGAGCGGCTACTTCGAGGACCTCGGCGTCAACGCGATCTGGCTCAGCCCGATCAACCAGCAGGCCGAGGGCGACTTCGCGGGGCGCGACGGCCCGCAGCGCTTCGCCGGCTACCACGGCTACTGGCCCTCGCGCGGCCGCGAGGTCGAGCCGCGCTTCGGCGGCAACGCGGCCCTGCGCGCGTTCGTCGACGAGGCGCACGCGCGCGGGATCCGCGTGCTCTTCGATCTGATCAACAACCAGATCCACGAGCAGCACGAGTACTACCGCGACCACCCCGAGTGGTTCCGCACCGGCTGCGTGTGCGGCGTCGACCCCGGCTGCGGCTGGAGCGAGCGCCCGCTCGACTGCCTGTTCGCCTCGTACCTGCCCGACATCGACTGGCGCGTCCCGGGCGCCGAGCAGCAGTTCATCGACGACGCGGTCTACTGGGTCGAGGAGTTCGGGATCGACGGGTTCCGCATCGACGCGGTGAAGCACGTCGAGACGAGCTCCACGGTGAACCTCCGCGCGCGCCTGCACCAGCGCTTCGAGCAGGGCGGGCACCGCCTCTACCTCGTCGGGGAGACCGCGGTCGGCCAGTGGGACTCGGCCGACTACGGCTGCGGCGAGACCTACTCCGACGGCTACGCGTGGATCGACGCCTACGTCGGCGACAACGCGCTCGACGGGCAGTTCGACTTCCCGACCCACCACCAGCTCCAGGACGGGCTCGTCACCGATCGCATGAGCTACGCCGCGGTCGACGGCGTCCTGCGCGAGGCGCAGGCGCGCTACTCGCCCGAGGGGCTCCACGTGCGCTTCCTCGGCACCCACGACTCGAACCGCATGGCCTCGCGCGCCGCGTTCGACCCCGCGCAGGGGTGCCGCTGGCCCGACGGCGGCGGGTGCGCGGCGCTCCCCGCGGACCCCACGGATCCGGCCGTGTTCGGGCGGCTGCGACGCGCCTTCACGATCCTCTACACGAGCCCCGGGATCCCCTTCCTCTACTACGGGGACGAGCTCGCGATGGCGGGCGGCAACGATCCCGACAACCGCCGCGACATGCCGTGGACCGGCGCGCTCGCGGGCCTCGCGATGGGCTCGACGAGCACGCGCCTCGAGCAAGAAGAGTTGCGATCGTACATGATGGCGCTCGGCCGCGCGCGCGCCGACTCGATCGCGCTCCGCCGCGGCCGGCGCGTCTCGCTCCACGTGACCGACGACCTCTACGTCTACGCCTACACCCACGACGCGGGCGACCTCGCGCTCGTCGCGGTGAACCGCGGCGGCGCGGTGGCGGACCTCCGGATCGACCTCACCGCGTCGATGCTCGGCCGCACCACGTCGCTCGAAGCGGTCGCCGGTGTGGGCACCGCGACGCTCACGGGGACGCGGGTCGGGCTCACGCTGGAGGCAGGGGCCGCCGTCGTCTTCGCGGGGAGGTGAGCGATCATGGCGAGCTTCCGCGTCCCGCGTCTCGGCCCTTGCGAGGGGCCCTACGACTTCACCGTCCAGGAGGAGCCCGACGGGTCACGCCTCGTGCTCATCCCCGGCCACGGCGGCGGCCGCGACGGCCCGACCGAAGCGGACTACCGCGAGCAGGAGGCCTGGATGCGCGCCGAGAGCGGGCTCGAGGAGGTCTGGTACCTCACGTGGAAGGCGCCCGACGACGCGGCGTACGCGCGCTTCCGCGAGCGCGTCGACGCCGCAGCGGCCGACCCCGCGTGATAGAGTCTCGGCGTCGTGGGACGGAGCATTCGCGCTCGGTGGATCGCGCTCGCGCCGTCGACGG
>JAYRVK010001119.1:0-4308 GCA_041918555.1 Sandaracinaceae bacterium | reverse complement strand
CGCCCGATCGAGCCGACCACCCCGCCGCCGCGCCCACCCCCCCCCCGCCGCGCCAAGCGCCCGCGCGTCCTCAGCCCCGGACCACCGCGAGGAGCCGATCCCCGTACGCATCGATCCGCGCCGGCCCCATCCCCGACACCCGCGCCAGCCCCGCGCGATCCGCGGGCCGGTCCGCCGCGATCTCCATCAGCGTGCGGTCGTGGCAGACCACGTACGCCGGCACCCCGCGCTCCTTCGCCAGCTCGAGCCGCGCCTGCCGCAGCCGCTCGAAGAGCTCCGCGTCCATGCCCGGCGGCGGCTCGCGCTTGGGCGCGGCGCTCCGGCGCGACGTGCCGCGCTCGCGCCGCCGGGGCCGCGCCTCCTCGGGCGGCAGCACGCGCACCGGGACCTCGCCCTTCATCACCCGCGCGCCCACCGCGGTGAGGTACACGATCGGGTAGCGATCCGCGGTGATGTCGACGAGCCCCGCCGAGATCAGCCGGCGCAAGAGCGCCTGGATCCACGGCACCGGGCGATCCGCGAAGAGCCCGAACGTGCTCACCCGATCGAGCCCCGCGCGCGCGAGCCCGGGATCGGGATCGCCGTGGAGCATCCCCGCGACCTTCTGGAACCCCACGCGGCGCCGCGCGCGCGACCCCGCTCAGCGCCTTGCGCACGACGACCGCGTCGTCGTCGGAGACCGCGCGCTCCTCGCCGCCGGCCTCGAGGCGCTCGCACACGTCGCAGTGCCCGCACCCCCCGAGCAGCTCCTGCTCGTCGCCGAAGTAGCGCAGGATGAAGTCGTGCCGGCAGCTCCCGGCCTCGACGTAGCGCAAGAGATCGCGGAAGAGGCTCCACTGCTGCTCGATCCGCGCGGCCGCCGGGCGGTCCCCCTCCCGACCGCCGCGCTCGATCAGGAAGCGCCGCAGCGCGATGTCCCCGCTGCCGCTCAGCAAGAGCCCGTACGCCGGCTTGCCATCGCGCCCCGCGCGGCCGACCTCCTGGTAGTAGGCCTCGATCGAGCCCGGCGGCTGGTAGTGGACCACCGCGCGGATGTCCGGCCGATCGATCCCCATCCCGAACGCGTTGGTCGCCACCACCACGTCGAGCGCGCCGCTCGCGAACGCGTGGCTCACCCGCGTGCGCTCGTCGGGGTCCATCCCCGCGTGGTACCCCGCGGTGCGCCAGCCCCGCACCGCGACGTCCCCCGCGAGCTCGTCGGTCTTCTTGCGCGTGCCCGCGTACACGATCACCCCGCCCTGCGGCTGCGTCGGCGCGCCGAGCGCCTCGTCGATCGTCTCGAGGATCAGGCGCTTGCGCGCGAGCTTGCCGTCGACCTCCGCGCTCGCGAGGTGGAGGTTCGGCCGCGCGAAGCCCCGCAAGATCTGTTTCGTATCTGCACCGAGCGCGAGGCGCTCGAGGATCTCGTCCCGCACGATCGGCGTGGCGGTCGCCGTGCACGCGAGGACGCGCGGCGGCGCGAGGTCGCGCAGGAACTCGCCGAGGCGCAGGTAGTCGGGCCGGAAGTCGTGGCCCCACTGCGAGATGCAGTGCGCCTCGTCGATCGCGACCAGCGGTGGCCGCAGCGCCTTCAACGCCTCGACCGCCTCCGGGTTCGCGAGCCGCTCGGGCGCCACGTAGACGAGCGCGTACCGGCCGTCGCGGAGCGCGCGCGCGCGGCGCTGCCGCTCGCCCCCGTCGAGGTTCGACGCCAGGTACGTCGCCCGCACCCCGCGCTCCGTCAGCGCGCGGACCTGATCCTCCATCAGCGCGATCAGCGGCGAGATCACGATCGAGGTCCCCGAGAGCTCCGTCGCGGGGAACTGATAGCAAAGCGACTTGCCCCCTCCGGTCGGCGCGATCGCGAGCACGCGCCCCGACCCCTCGAGCAGCTCGGCGATCGCCTCGCGCTGCCAGGGCCGGAAGCCATCGAGCCCGAACCGGTCCCGCAGCCGCTCTTCCCACGCGTCGCTCATCGCTCGGCCGGCACTGTACATAGAAACAGCTCCTGGAGGGGCTCATCGGGCAGAGCCCGGCTCCGTTGCCTCGCGAGCGCGGGTATCCTCCGTCGCATGGCACGCCCCCTCGCCCTCGTGGCCATGATCCTCCTCGCGAGCCTCTCCGTCCCGAGCGCCGCCGCCGCCGAGGGCGCGTACGTCGGCGTCGGCGTCGGGCCCGCGGTGCACATGGACGACTGGCCCACGCAGGTCCGGGTCGAGCAGGAGATCGGCTACTTCGTCAGCGGCAGCCCGCGCGGCTTCTACGTCGCGTTCGCCCCCTCGCAGTCGTGGGGCAACGACTGGTGGGTGCTCGTCTTCCCGGTCCGCCTCGGCGGCGTCTTCGACCTCTACCGCGGGAGCGACGTCTCGTTCCAGCTCGGCGGCACCGGCACGCTCGGGGTCGCGATCACCGACCAGTTCGGCGGCGGCCGCGACCCCGACGCGTGGTTCCACCTGAGCTTCGGGCTGCTCCTGCGCCTGATGCTCCTGAACGACCGGCTCGGGATCTACCTCCGGCCGGTCGAGTTCGAGTTCGGCATCGGCGAGTCGGGCGCCTGGGGCAACGAGGGGATCCGCTACGTGCTGTGCGGCGGGATCCAGTGGTTCTTCTAGCGCCACGAGCCGACCGCTGCCGCGCACCGACCGCCGGACGGGCTATTCTCAGGGGGTGACGCCGACGGCCCCGACGGATCCGCGGCTGGGATCGGTCCTCCAGGGACGCTACCGCGTCGAGCGCAAGCTCGGGCACGGCGGGATGGGCGCCGTGTACGAGGCGGTGCACCTGAACCTCGAGAAGCGGGTCGCGCTCAAGCTCATGCACCCGCACTACGGGGAAGACGCGACCGCGGTGGAGCGCTTCCGACGCGAGGCGATCGCCGCCTCGCGCACCGAGCACCCGCACATCGTGAACGTGATGGACATGGACCGCGCGGAGGACGGCTCACCGTTCATCGTGATGGAGCGGCTCGAGGGTCGGGACTGGGCCAGCGAGCTCGACGAGACGGGCCCTCAGTCGGTGGCCGACGTCGCGCACGTGGTGCTGCAGGTGCTCGACGCGCTCGGCGCGGCGCACGCGGCCGGCATCGTCCATCGCGACCTCAAGCCGGAGAACGTCTTCCTCACCACGCAGGGGAGCGACCGTCGCTTCGCGAAGGTGCTCGACTTCGGGGTGTCCAAGATCACCGGGGCGCTCGGGCCGTCGACCGCGACCGGGACGACGATGGGAACGCCGTACTACATGTCCATGGAGCAGCTGCGCATCGCAAAGGACGTTGACGCGCGCGCCGACCTCTACGCGGTCGGGGTCATGCTGTTCCGCGGGCTCACGGGCACCCATCCCTTCCACGCGGACTCGTTCCCGGCCCTCGTCGCCAAGATCCTCACGGAGGCGCCGCCGCGCCTGCGCGACGTGCGCGCCGACGTCCCGCCGGCGCTCGACGCGCTCGTCGCCGCGCTGCTCGAGCAAGACCGCACGCGGCGTCCGTCGACCGCGAACGAGGTCGCCGAGGCGCTGCGGCCCTTTGCAGAGCGTGGGACCTCGGACGCGGCGCTCGCGTGGAGCGAGTCCCGCGAGGCGCTCGGCCGCGCCCCGACCATCGCGTCGCACCCCGCGCCCGCGCACCTGGCGGTCTCCACGCCGTCGCTCGGGCCGGCGCAGACCGGCGCGTCGCCGAGGCTCGTCTTCGACGCCGGCGCGCTCGGCCTCGCGGCGATCGTCGGCCTCGCGGCCTGGCTCGCGTGGGGGGGCGAAGCGCTCAGGCCTCGACGGTGGTCGAGCCGCCGTTCGCGCCCGCGACCGCCTCGTCCTTCTTCTCTTCGCCGCCGGTGAAGTACTCGGCGATCTTCTTGCGCACGTCCTTGCCCTGCTCCGAGTAGAACAGGAAGGTCACGCCCGCGCCGACGAGCGCGCCCGCGGCGAAGCCGCTGAGCACGAGGACCGTCGAGCTCGGCACCGTCGAGGTGCGCTGCAGGCCCATCTGCCCGAGCAGCGCGTCCGCGCGGTCGAGCCCGTACTTCTTGAGGTCGTCCTTGGTGATCCCGGTCACCTTCTCGACGTCCTCGGCCTTGATGTTCGCGGCGTAGCGACCGACGGCGTAGAGCGCGCCGGCCTTGAGCAGAGTGCTGGTCAACGACATGTGGTTCGTCCCCCTGAGAGAAGAGTCGTAGGTGGTAGGTCAGCGCGCGAAGAAGCGCAACGTGGTCTCGCGCTGCGCGCGCACGCGCGCGGCGCAGAGGCGGATCGCCTCGAGCGCGCCCGCGAGGTTGCGCGGCCCGCCGGGGAGCGCCTCGATCCGCGGAGCGAAGAACGCCTCGACCTCCGCCGCGCGCT
>JAYRVK010001118.1:0-4604 GCA_041918555.1 Sandaracinaceae bacterium | reverse complement strand
GCCCGCGGAGCGCGTCGCGCCGAGCTGGGACGCGGTGCTGGAGGACGCGCGGCTCCTCCATCGCCAGCTCTCGCGCGGCGTGCGCCGCCTCGACGCGGCGCGGCGGCTCGACCCTCTCGCCCACGCGGACGTCGCCGAGGCCGCGCCCGACGCCCCGCCCGCCGTCGAGGCCGGCGCGCTCGACGAGGCGACCGACGTCCACCTCGAGCGGATCGAGCGCAGCTTCGACGCGCTCGAGGAGATCGCCGCGGAGCTCGTCGGCGATCCCGACGCGAGCGGCGTGCGCCTGCGGGTCGACGACGAGGTCATGGCCGCGCTCGACGAGGTCGAGGCGGTGCTCGCCGAGCGCTCCGAGCGCACCTCGAAGGGCTAGCTACTAGCGGTACCGGCCGCGCGCCGGGCCCATCAGCCAGTCGTACATCTCGTCGGGCACGCGGAGCAACGAAGCTTGCACTGCTCCACCGAGGATCCCCGTCATGATCTCCGAGCCCGGATCCGCCATCACGCCCCACGTCACGAGCGTGCGGTCGTCACGGCCGCGGTAGGGCGCGAGCGTGAGGAAGCCCCACGCCTCGCGCACGTCGTTCGGGCGCGAGCGGTCGAGCCGGAACGAGAGATCGTGCTGCTCGGGACGGAGCTCCACGCGCACGTGGTAGCTCGCGCGGATCGGCCCGTACTCGTGGGTGATGCGCACGGTGTGCCGCGCGTCGCCGCGCGCCACGACGCGCTGCTCGACGCACTCGGGGAGCATCTGGCAGAGGTGCTCCGCGTCCTCGACGCCGCGCCACACCTCCTCGAGCGGCCGCGGGATCACGCGCCACGCGGTGCCGCCGACGAGCTGCTGCCCGGCGCGCTCGCGGGTGCTCGGGCGGCGCACCGGCTCGCCCCGCTCGAGCTCGCGTCGCTCGGCGGCGTCGAAGTCCTGCGCCGCGCTCGACGGCGCGGTCGCCACGCCGACGAGGGCGAGCGATACTAGGACCGGGACGCGACGCCGCATCGAGTTCCCCCGAGTGTAGTCGAGGTCAGGCGACGCGGCCGGCCACCGAGAGCGCGAGCCCGGTGACGCGGACGGCGGCGTCGATCGCGATCGCGCGCGGAGTGGGGCTCGCGGCGGCCGACGGAGCCGTCGCGCACAGCGCGTCGAGCCACGCGGCGACCGGCGGCCGCGCGAGGACCCCGGCGAGGTCGAAGAGCGCGAGGTCCTGGGCGCCCGCGGCGAGCGCGACGCCGACGTCCTCGGCGAGCTCCGCGGGGCCGCGGTAGGTTCGCTCGTCGCCGAGCGCGCCGACCCCGACCGCGCCGAGCGAGACGCTCGCGCGCGAGCCCAGGCGCGCGACCGCGAGCGCGGTCCAGCGTCGCAAGAGGTCTTGCGCATCCGAGCGCCCGACGACGCCGAGGCCGTAGCCCTCGAAGAGGCTCGTGTAGAGCATCGCGCTCACGCGCGCGTAGTCGACGCCGTCGACCGGCGTGCCCAGCGCGCGCTGCCAGCCGCGCCCCGCGCGGCCCGCGTGGAGCGTCACGGGGACCACCGCGGCGAAGCTCTCGATCCCGCGCGCCGCGAGGTCCCGGACGAGCGCGCGGGGGACGGCGTCGTCCGGCGCGCGAGAGAGCCAGCCCCGCGCGGCCTCGAGCCGGCCGTCGAGGAGCGCGCGGACCTCCGCGATCGGCGGCTCGAGGTCGAGGACCAGGGTGTCGATCGGACCGGCGCCCGCGAGCAGGCGCTCGACGAACGCGCGGTGCGCGGCGCCGTTGTCCGCGCCGAGCCAGCGCCCCTCGGCGTCGCCGAGCATCGGCCAGAGCCCGACCGAGAGCCCGATCCCGCGCGCGCGCTCGACGAGGCGCGCCGCGAGGAGCTCCTCTCCGGGTCGCACGGCGCACAGGAGCTGGATCGTGCGCTCGCGCAGGGCCTCGAGCACCGGCTGCTCGACGAGGGCCGCCAGCGGGACGCCCTCGCTATAGACTCGGCGCATGCGAGTCCTCTACGGAGTGGTGGGCGAGGGCATGGGACACGCCATGCGCTCGCGAGTGGTGCTCGAGCACCTGGTCGCGCAGGGCCACGAGGTCGAGGTGATCGCCTCGGGCCGCGCAGTGGATTTCCTCCAGAAGCGCTTCGCGAACATGGAGGTCACCCGCATCCACGGCCTGCACATCGTCTACGAGGACAACCGCGTGCGGCGCGGCAAGACGCTGTGGTCGAACGTGCTGAAGGGCGTCGCCGGGATCCCGGGCAACATCGCGACCTACTTCGCGCGCATCGAGGAGTTCGCCCCCGAGGCGGTCATCAGCGACTTCGAGTCGTGGACCTACTTCTACGCGAAGGCGCACGGGCTCCCCATCGTCAGCATCGACAACATGCAGATCATCCACCGGTGCACGCACCCGCCCGAGATCCTCGAGGGGCACCGCGCGGACTTCGAGATCGCCAAGGCCTTCGTCAAGGGCAAGCTCCCGGGCTGCGATCACTACCTGATCACGACGTTCTTCTGCCCGGAGATCCGCAAGCCGGACACCACGCTGCACCCGCCGATCCTGCGCCCGGAGATCCTCGAGGCGAGGCCCACCGACGGCGATCACGTGCTCGTCTACCAGACCGCCGAGGACCACGAGTCGCTCGTCGGCGCCCTCGCCGCGAGCGGCCTGCCATGCCGGATCTACGGGCTCCGCCGCGGGATCACCGAGCCGCAGCAGGAAGGCAACTTGCGCTACCTCCCCTTCTCCGAGCAGGGCTTCATCCACGACCTCGCGTCGTGCCGCGGCGTGATCGCGAGCGGCGGCTTCACCCTGATGGGGGAGGCGGTGTACCTGCACAAGCCGATGCTCGCGGTGCCCCTCGGCGGGCAGTTCGAGCAGATCATGAACGCGCGCTACCTCGAGCGGCTCGGCTACGGGAAGTACGCGCCCGACCTCGACGACCCCGCCGCGATCCACGCGTTCCTCGACGCGATCCCCGACCACCGGCGCGCGCTCGAAGGGTACGCGCAGGACGGCAACCGCGATCTCCTCGAGGCCGTCGACCTGCACCTCGACCGCGCGGCGGCCGGCCTGTACTGACGACGGTGCCCATCCTCACCGACGAGGAGCGGCTCGGCACGACGCTCGCCGACAAGTACGAGCTCCGCCGCGTCCTCGGGAGCGGCGGGATGGGCACGGTGTTCGAGGCGCGCCACGCGTGGACCGGCCGCCGCGTCGCGGTGAAGCTCCTCAAGCCCGTGCTCGCGGTGGAGAAGAACGTCCGCGAGCGGTTCCTCCGCGAGGCGCGCGCCGCCGCGGCCCTCGAGCACGAGAACGCCGTCGAGGTCCTCGACATGGGCGAGACCGACGACGGGACGGTGTTCCTCGTCCTCGAGCTCCTCAGCGGGCGCACGCTCGCGGACCTCCTCGCCGAGAAGGGCAGCCTCTCCGAGGACCAGACGCTCACGATCGCGCTCCCCGTGATCGACGCGCTCCAGGCTGCACACGAGCAAGGCTTCTTGCACCGCGACGTGAAGCCCGAGAACGTGTTCCTCACCGCGGGCGCGGACGGTCGCGTGATCCCGAAGCTCCTCGACTTCGGCCTCGTGAAGGCGCTCACGGCCACGCCGAGCAGCGTGAAGACCGCCACCGGTCACGTGCTCGGGACCCCGCACTACATGTCGCCCGAGCAGGCCTCGGGCGCGCGCGAGCTCACCGAGGCGACCGACGTGTGGAGCGTCGGCGTCGTCTTGTTCGAGTGCCTGAGCGGCCAGCTCCCGTTCGGCGGCGAGACGCTGACCGGGGTGCTCCTCGGGATCGTGTCGAGCCCCGCGCCGCCGCTCGCGTCGCGCGCGCCCAGAGTGAGCGGCGCGGTCGCGGCGGTGGTCGATCGCGCGCTGGTCAAGGAGCCGAGCGAGCGGATCGGCTCGATGCGCGCGCTGCGCGAGGCGCTCATCGCGGCGGCGGGGCCGGGCCGCGCGGTGCTCTCCGCGAGCGGCGTCGGGATCGCGCGCGCGGCGCCCGAGCCCGCGCGGGAGCCGGGCGCGGGATCCCCCGCGGTCCCGGTCACCCGCGTCGCCACGCCGCACTCCGTGCGCCCGCCGCGCTCGGCCCGGACGCGGCGCGGCGTCGCGCTCGGCGGGGCCGCGCTCGTCGCGCTCGGCCTCGCGCTCGCCGCGTGGTGGCTGCGGCCGACGGTCGCGGCGTGGCTCGCGCCCGCGCCGGTCCCCCCGCCCCCGCCGGTCGCGCCCACCGCCGTCGCGCCGCCCGCGCCGGCTCCGGCCGCGCCGGTGGCTCCCCTCGCCGGGGACCTCGCGCCCACGCCGGCGCCCCCGCCGCCGCGTCCCGGGCCGCAGGCCGAGCGGGCCGCGCCCGCGCGCGCGCGTCCGACGGAGAGCGCACCTCCCGACGAACGCCCGCCCGGCGGGACCGGCGTGCGCATCCGCACCGATTGGGGGGAAGAGGCCCCGCCCGCCGGCGAAGGCTCCGAGCGACCGACGGTGCGCGGATGGTAGCCCTTCGAACCACGATGCTGGCGCTCGCGCTGATCGTCCTCGGCGCGACGAGCGCGTACGCGCAGGACGCGCGCGCCGAGTTCGAGCGGGGCGTCGTGCACGCGAGCGCGGAGCGCTGGGCCGAGGCGCTCGCCGCGG
>JAYRVK010001117.1:0-2761 GCA_041918555.1 Sandaracinaceae bacterium | reverse complement strand
CGGCGCGGCGCGCCGCGGCGAGGGCGGACGCGAGGCCGCCGAGCCGATCGACGAGGCCGTTCTCGACCGCCTCGTCGCCGAGGAAGATCCTCCCGCGGCCGAGCGCGTCGACCTCGCGCACGGTCATCGAGCGGCCGCGCGCGACGCGGCGCAGGAACATCCGGTACCAGCTCCGCACGGCGCGCGCGAGGAGCGCACGCTCCTCCGCGGTGAACGGCCGGTAGAGGCTCGTCGCGCCCGCGTGGCGGCCGCGGTCGACGGTCTCGAGCTCCACGCCGATCAGCCGGCCGAGCGGCGCGAAGTCGACCTTGCCGAACCAGATCCCGATCGAGCCGGTGATCGTCGAGGGGTCGGCCCAGATCTCGTGCGCGGGCGCGGCGACGTAGTAGCCGCCGCTCGCGGCGACCGCGCCCAGGGAAGCGATCACGGGCTTTCGCCGCCGCGCGCGGATCACCGCGCGGTGGATCTGATCGGACGCGAGCACCGAGCCGCCGGGGCTGTCGACCCGGAGCACGATCGCGACGATGGACGGGTCCGCGGCGAGCCGATCGATCGCGCGCGACACGGTCACGCCGCCGCTCCCGCGGATCCCGAGGATCGGGATGTCGAAGCTCTCGCCGTCGACGATGGTGTCGTCCACCACGACCACGCCGATGCGCGGGCGGTGGCCCCAGCGCGCGGGCGCCTCCCACGGCTCGCCGGTCTCGCGGGGGAAGCCGCCGCCGAACGCGTCGCGCAGCTCCTCGTCCATGTCGTTCTCGTCGGCGAAGCCGTCGACGAGCCCGCGCGCGACCGCCTCCTCGGGGAGGTGCGGGCCCGCGTCGATGATCGCCTCGAGCGCGGCGGGGGTCGTCTCGCGATCGCGCGCTCCGTCGAACGCGAGCCGCGCGAACGCGCCGTCCTGGATCGCCACGCGCTGCCGCCGCGCGGGCGCGCTCATGCGGCGGTCGTGGTACTGCTCGATCGCGCTCTTCCACTCGCCGATGCGGACGAAGTCCGCGCGCACGCCGACGTTGCGCAGGAGGTCCCCGAGGTGGAACAGCTCGCTCGAGAGGCCGGCGAGCCGCACGCCGCCTGCCGGATCGACGAGCACGCGATCCGCGCCCGCGCACAGGTACCACTCGGCCCCCGACGCGTCGTCGAGGTGGCAGACCACGGGCTTGCCCGCCTCGCGCAGCTGGTCGATCAGGAGCCGCAATTCCTGGGCGTAGGCGAGGCCGATCCCGGAACCGCGCGGACGGATGAGCACGCCGTGGACGCGATCGTCGTGGAGCGCGCGCTCGAGCCGGCGCGCGGCGGCGACGATCCCGCGCGCGCCCGTGCCGCCGAGGCGCAGGTCGAGCACGTAGCTCCCGCGCGGTAGACCTTCCCGCTCGGCGCCCTCGACGCGGGCCGAGGCGTACCAGCCCGGCTCCGCCTCGTAGCCGTCGCCGACCACCACGCCGCCGCCGACCCCGAGCATGCCCCAGTCGACCGCGACGCCCGCGGTGAGCGCGAGGGAGGGATCGCCGGAGTCGAGGCGCTCCGCCTCCGCCGCGGCGAGGAGCCGGCCGACGAACGGGACGGTGAGCTCGGCGCTCGCGCGCGCGCCGATGCGGCCCTGCTCGTCGATCACGCCGAAGACGTCGAGGCCGAGGGTGCGATCTCCGAGCGGTCGGAGCGCGGTGCCGAGCGCGAAGCTCCGCGCGATCGAGTCGGTGCTGCCGCCCAGGCGCGGCCCCACCACGTCGCGCGCCGCGAAGCTCAGCCCGAGCCAGTCGACGGGGCGCCAGCTCGCCGCGAGGTCGAGGCTCGTGACGCCGGCGAGGCGCAAGTCGCCCGACGCGAGGATCCGCAGCGCCGCGCCGATCGACAACGATCCTTGCATGCCCCAGGCTAGTCCGATCGACACCATGGTGCGGTCGGTCTCGAAGGTGAGCGGGGTGGGCCGCACGCTGTCGACGGACAGGCCGGCGGCGATCCCGAAGAGGAGCGGGCTCGCGGCGTAGAACCCGTCGCCGCGCCCGACCATCCGCGCCCCGTCGCCGGCCTCGGCGTGCACGTAGCTGACCCCCCAGGACTCGAGGAACGCGAGCCCGCTGGGGTTGAGCGCCATGACCTCGGGGCCGTCGGCGGACGTGAAGCCGAACCCCGGTTGCGCGACGGGCTGCGTGGGGCGGGCGAGCTGGGCGGCGGCGGGGGTCGCGCAGGAGAGTGCCAGGACGATCGCGATGCGTTTCATGGGCTCGCGGAGGTGGATCACAACGACGGCCCGGGAGGGTACCATCCACGGTCCGTGAGATCGGCTTCGACAGGGGACGCGGAGGTCGGTGGCGTGGATCCGGGCGCCGCGCTCGGCACGGTCGTGTGGATCGGCGACGGAGCGCCGACGCGAGCGCTCGAGGAGCTCGGGGTGGGGGTGCTCGTCGCGGCGACCGAGGCGCCGGTCGGCCCGCTGCTCGCGCTCGCCCCCGATCTCGTGGTGCTGAGCGCGGACGGCGTCGAGCGCTGGAGCGACCTCGTGGAGGGGCTCCGCGCGGCGCCGGCGCTCGGCTGCGTCCCCGTCGCGGTGGTGGACCCGGGCACGCCGACGACGCGGGTGGTCGGTCGCTTCGGCATCGCGGCCCGCCTCCCGGAGGCGCTCGACCCCGAGGCGCTGGCGACCGAGGTCGCCGAGCTGCTCTCGCGGCGGAGCGATCCGCCCGAGCCCGAGTCGATCACCGGCGGCCGCGAGCTGCTCGAGGCGTGGCTCGGCGGGCTCGCGGGGCGGGGCGCGGGCGCG
>JAYRVK010001116.1:0-2373 GCA_041918555.1 Sandaracinaceae bacterium | reverse complement strand
GTGGTCGCGAACCAGACGTCGACCTCCTCGGCCGTGGTGGCGTCCTCGATCATCCGGCGATCCCTTCCCATGCGTCCTGGTCGAGGTTCGGGAACGTGACCTTGCACGTCCCGCCCGTCTTCAGCCCGTCGATGCGCGCGCGGCCCTTCCCGTCGAGCACGCCCTGGCGCACGGTCCCGTCCGGGAGCTCGATCTTCCAGCGCTCGCCCGGCACCGGCGCGTCGGCCATGTCGACGAGGGAGATCTCCACGAAGTGGACGCCGACCTCCGCCTCGCGCACGTCCTCTTCGACCTCGACGTCGACGGGGCGGACCCGCAACAGCGGGACCTCGAGCGCGCGCGGCGCCTCGACGAGCGCGCGGCGCGCGCGGGAGGGCATGGGCTCGAGCCGCGTCGGCGGGACGCGATCCCCACTCTTTCGTCCGCGGTGTCGAAGCCGGTCCATCCCCCGAGGCTCGGCAGCCTACCCCGGATCCGCGACGTCGAGGGCGCGGCGTGGCCTCGGTGGAACCCCTCCGTTCCCGGCGCTCTGCTAGAGTGCCGCCTCGATGGCCGAGGACGACCGGCTCGGGCGCATCATCGCGGACCGGTACCAGATCGACCGCATCCTCGGGCGCGGCGGGATGGGCATCGTCTACGGCGCCCAGCACACGTGGACCGAGCGCCCCGTCGCGGTGAAGCTCTTGCACGCGGCGCTCGCCGACGACCCCACGCTGCTCAAGCGCTTCTTCCGCGAGGCGAAGGCCACGGCGAAGCTCCGGCACCCGAACGTGGTCGAGGTGCTCGACATGGGGGAGGACGAGGACGGCTCGGCGTTCATCGTGCTCGAGCTCCTCGAGGGCCGCGCGCTGAGCAGCCTCCTCGGCGAGGTGTCACGGCTCGATCTCGAGCGCGCGTTCGGGATCCTCTACCCGGTGATGGACGCGCTCGCGGCGGCGCACGACCTCGGGATCGTCCACCGCGACGTGAAGCCCGACAACGTCTTCCTCGCGAAGGGCTTCCGCGGCGCCGACGTCCCGAAGCTCCTCGACTTCGGGGTCGCCAAGGTGCTCGAGGGCACGACGATGATGACCGCGGCGGGCACCACCCTGGGGACGCCGGCGTACATGGCGCCCGAGCAGGCCCTGGGCGAGGGCACGATCGGCCCCAGCGCAGACATCTGGAGCATCGGCGCGGTGTGGTTCCACGTGCTCGCGGGCCGCCCGCCGGTCGAGCCGCTCGCGAGCGCGACCGCGACGATGTTCGCGATCATGAGCGAGGATCGCCCGAAGCTCGCGTCGGTGTGGCCGGAGGCGCCGCCTGCGGTGGCCGCGGCGATCGATCGCGCGCTGGTGCGCGACGTCGGGCTGCGCTGGGCGACGATGCGCGACTTCATGAAGGGGCTCCGCGCCGGCGCCGAGGCCGCCGGGTTCGACGTCGCCGCGGCCCTCGCCGGGCCGTAGCTCAGGGCTTGCTCTGCCGCGCGCCGGGGGTCTGCGAGAGCAGGATCCCGAGCACCACCAGGCCCACGATCACGCCGAGCGAGACGAGGTGCGGCACCTCCACGTAGTCGTGGAGGATCATCTTCGTGCCGACGAAGATCAGGATCAGCCCGAGGGCGTACTTGAGGCGCCCGAAGCGATCGAGCATCGCCTCGAGCACGAAGAACAGCGCGCGGAGGCCGAGGATCGCGAAGATGTTCGAGCTGAACGCGAGGAACGGCTCGGTGGTCACGGCGAGCACCGCGGGCACCGAGTCGAGCGCGAACACCACGTCGGTCCACTCCACCGCGAGGAGCACGAGCGCGAGGCTCGTGACGCCCCAGCGCCCGCCCACGCGGGCGACGAAGCGGGGCCCGTGATCGCCCTCGAGGAGCGGGAGGTGCGCGCGCAGCCAGCGGATGACTCGCCCCGACTCGGGGTGCGCGTCCTCGTCGCCGGCGCGGAAGAGCTTGAGGCCGGTGTACGCGAGGTAGATCCCGAAGATCGGGAACAGCCACGTGAAGTGCGCGAGGAGCCAGAGGCCCCCGCCGATCATGACGCCGCGCAGCACGGCCGCGCCGACGATGCCCCAGTACAGCACCCGATGGCGGTACTCGCGCCGCACCTTGAACGCGTCGAAGACCACCGCGATGACGAAGAGGTTGTCGACGCTGAGCGACTTCTCGAGGAGGTACGCGGTCACGTAGCGCGTCGCCGCCTCGGGGCCCGAGAACGCCGACTCGACCAGCTCCATCTCGTAGGCGAGGTAGACGGGTCCCGCGAACGCGAGCCCCAGGGCGATCCAGACCGCGGACCAGAGCGCGGCCTTGCGCAGGCTGATGGCCTCGGGCTTGCGGTGGAACACCGCGAGATCGATGGCCACCAGCGCGGCGACCAGGGCGAGGAAGAGACC
>JAYRVK010001115.1:0-1622 GCA_041918555.1 Sandaracinaceae bacterium | reverse complement strand
GCGCGCTCGCCTCGCCCGAGGAGCTCGCGCGCGGCGCGTGCCCCGACCTCGACGACGAGCTGCCCGGGCCCTGGCGCATCGTGGGCGGCAAGCCCGACGGCGCGAACCCCGGCTTCCAGATCGTCGACGCCGCGGGCCGCCGCTACCTGATGAAGACCGACGGGCACCTCCAGCCCGAGCGGCCGGGCGCCGCCGACGTGATCGGGGCCGCGATCTGGCACGCGGCGGGCTACCACGTGCCGTGCAACCGCGTCGTGGTCTTCGATCGCTCGATCCTCGAGCTCGATCCCGAGGCGACCATCGAGCGCACCGACGGCTCCGAGGAGCCGCTCACGGACGCGCACATCGAGGCGGTGCTCGAGAAGGCGACGCGCCTGCCCGACGGGCGCTACCGCGCGAGCGTGAGCCAGTTCATCGACGGCCGCCCCATCAGCCCCTGGCGCTACCACGGGACCTACGACGGCGACCCCAACGACGTGATCCCGCACGAGCACCGCCGCGATCTGCGGGCGCAATACGTCTTGAGCGCGTGGACCGACCACATCGACGCCCGCCAGGAGAACACGATGGCGGCGTGGGTCGCCACCGGCGAGGGCGTCGGGTTCGTGCGCCACTACATGATCGACTTCGGCGACTGCTTCGGGATCATCCACGGGTGGGACACCCTGGTCCGCCGCTTCGGCCACAGCGGCTACCTCGACGTGCAACACATCTTGACGGACTTCTTCTCCCTCGGGATCGTCGATCGGCCCTGGCACCACGCCGCGCACGGCGCGGCGGGGGTCACGCTCGGGTACTACGACACGCGGCGCTTCGTGCCCGACGCGTGGCGCCCCGGGTACGCGAACAACGCCTACGATCGGCTGACGGAGGCCGACGCGGCGTGGATGACGCGCATCGTCTCGCGCTTCCGCGACGAGCACCTCCGCGCGCTGGTCGAGCGCGCGCGCTTCACGGATCCCGTCGACGCGTCGGAGCTCGCGCGGATCCTGATCGGGCGCCGCGACCGGGTCCTCGAGCGCTGGCTCACGCGGCTCTCGCCGCTCGCGTGGCCGACGGTCCGCGAGGCCGAGGGCGGCCCGCAGCTCTGCCTCCAGGATCTCGCGGTCTGGAGCGGGATCCGCGAGGGCGAGTGGCGGCAGTATCGCGCGGAGGCGTGGGCGGGCGGGGCGCTCGCCCCGATCGAGCTCCCGGGCCGCGTGGCCCGCGCCGACGACGCCTACGCGTGCGCGCCGCTCCCGGCCGTGCCCGGCGCGAGCGCGACGAGCCCCGCCTACCTCGTCGTCGACGTGACCGCCGCGTCCCCCGAGCGCGAGACCGCGTTCCCCGCGCGCGTGCACCTCTACCAGCTCGGCGAGGGCGAGTACCGCATCGCGGGCCTCGAGCGCCCGTCGAACCGGGAGCCGCCGCGGTGACGCGCGTCGCCCTCGCGCTCGCCCTCGTGATCGCGCTGGCGCCCCGCGCGCTCGCGCTGGACGGCGACGTCCCGCCCCAAGGCGACCCCTCCGCCGACGAAGACGCAGGCGCCGCCGCGGACGCCGATGCGGACGCGGACGCGGACGCGGACGCCGATGCGGACGCCGATGCGGGCGCGGACGCGGGCGCCGAACCGACGGACCCCT
>JAYRVK010001114.1:0-3340 GCA_041918555.1 Sandaracinaceae bacterium | reverse complement strand
CTCCGAGCGCCCGATCACGCAGGGCCGCTCGTGGAGCGTGTAGCGCCGCCCCGGCTCCGCGCCCATCAGGACGACGAGGCGGGCGAGCCCCTCGCCCGCGCCCGACACGATCGCGTCGGACTGGATCCCCACCCGGCGCGTCGACTCGCCTCTTCCGTCTTCGGTCACGTCCGTCGTCCGTCCAGGGACGAGGATACTCCGGCCGGCTCAGATAAGGATGATCGCTCCGTCCGGGGGAACCACGATGTAAACGTTCCGGCTGTCGAGGCGCGCGACCCCGTTGCCGCGGACGATGATCGTCGCGCGGAAGATCTGCGCCGCGGTGGCCGGCGGCCGCACGTCGTTGAGGAAGCGGACCGTGAACTCCACCTGCGTGCCCGGGATGACCTGATAGAAGACGCGCTCGTCCTTCGAGGCGTAGGTCACGCCGGGGTTGGGCCCGCTGACGCCGCCGTTGTAACCCTCGAGCGGGACGATCGCCTTGATGAAGGTCGTGGCGTCGAACTCGTCGGGGTTGCCCGGCACGTTCTCCGTCGTCGTGTCGACGTCCTGCGGCGTGCGGCCCGCGAGGGTCTCGATGCCCTCGATGATCGCGTCGGAGACCTCGCCGCCGGTCGACGTGTAGACGAGGGGCGATCCGGCGGTGTCGACGCTGCCGGTCATCCGGGCCGCGCCCTCCATCTCGCTGCGCCCGCCGCCGCCGACGGAGACGCCGATGAAGCGCGCGCCGATGTTCCGGAGCTCGTTCACCGCCTGCTCGTAGCTCGCCGGCGGAGGCGTGATGTCGGTGTACGGCTCGCTCGCGCTCGGGCCGTTGTGGAACGGCGCGTCGGTGACGTGGACGACGATCGGCAGCGAGTCCGGGCGGAAGCACGGGTAGCCGCGGCGCCGGCCGATCTCGTCCGGGACCGCGGGGCAGCGCTGCGCGGCGATCGAGTACGACCCGCCGCCCGCGCTCCAGCTCCCGCCCCGACCCGTCGCCGTCTGGAAGATCGCCTCCGAGCTCGACTCGGGCCCGTCCGCGCCGCCGCCCGCCGACAGCCCGCCGAGCGCCGACTGCACGCTCGGGACGTCCGCGGTGATGTTCTGGTGGTTGACGAAGGCCTGGTCGCCCGCGTCGCCGTAGCCGATGTCGAAGATCCCGCCGCCGCCGCCGCCGCCGATCGGGAAGTCGCGGAACTCGCCGACGCCCATCTCGACGTTCGGGATCCGCATGCTGACCTGCGCGGCGATGCGCGTCAACGAGGTTTGCACGCTCTCGATGGCGGCGCCCATGGAGCCGGTGGTGTCGATCAGGAAGTACACGTCGGCGAGCTGGAGGTTCGTGTCGAAGCGGAGCGAGCGCTCCACCGCGTCGCCGAAGTACGGCAGCACCACGAAGAAGTCCTGCGGGGGGATCGTGCTCGTCGGATCGTTGGGATCCGTCATGGTGCCGAGCGCCTCGCCGAGGTCCGTCACGCCGTCGCCGTCGGTGTCGATCGCGTACGGATCCGTGGAGTACGTGCCGCGCTCGAGCGCGTCGGCCAGGCCGTCGTTGTCGCTGTCGGGATCGAGCCAGTTCGGGATCCCGTCGCCGTCCGAGTCCGGGAGCGAGCAAGGGATGTTGCCCTGGTGCTCCTCCGCGTCGAGGATGCCGTCGCCGTCGGCGTCGTTGTCCTGATGGTTGGGGGTGCCGTCCGCGTCGGAGTCGATCGTGCCCTCGGCGTCGTCGGCGACCCCGTCGCCGTCGGCGTCGCGACCGGGATCGCAGCCGTCGAGCACGCGCGCGTCCGGCCCTCCGGGGCCTGCGTCGCGGAAGCGGGGGTTGCCGACGCTGCAGCCGGCGAGGACGAGCGCGAGGACGACGAGGACCCTGATCATGGGCCCGACGGTAGCGAGGCCGAGACGCCGGATCGTTGAGGCGTCGCACTTAAGGCGATCTGTAAGCGAGGCCCCGATCCGTGGCGATCGCCGCCTCTTCCGTGACGAACGTGTGACAGGATCGGGGGTGCTGCGTGCGATCTCCGGCAGGACGTGCCGGCGTGGAGCACCTTCGATGCAATCGCCCCCAATTCCGGGGGCACGGAGGTTCCCATGAGCATTCCGAGCCACCTCGTCAGCGCCAAGATCGCCGAGCACCGCGCCCGCGGCGCCCTCGCGCGGCCCCTCACGGACGAAGCACGCTGCCTCGCGGAGATCGACCGTCTCCTCGGGGAGCTCAGCGTGGCGGAGGGCGTCGACGCGCTCCGCGTCCGGGCGCAGCTCGAATTGCAGGAGCGGCTCCTCGCCCAGGTGTACGAGCGCACGGGGCAGGGCCTGCTCGCGGACGTCCTCTGGGACGTCGCGCCCTCGTACGACCAGTACTGCTAGCGGAGCGCCGCGAGGAGCCCGTCGAGGGCCCCCGGGACGTCGCCGAAGACGTCCGCCAGCGCCTCGTCCGTCGCGCCCAGGCGGAGCGCGATCGCCGCCGCGCTCGCCATGTTCGCCGCCCCCGGTCCCGCCGCGCTCAGCCCGAGCACGCGGCCCGTGCGCGAGTCGCTCGCGAGCCGGACGAAGCCCTTCCGATCCGCGCGCTCGCCGACGCCCTCGAGCAGGCCCGCGAGCGACTCCTCGGTGCGCGCCGTGTGGAGCACGATCTCCTGGCCCGCGAGGAGCTCGGGCGTGAGGCCGACCTGCGCGAGCTGCGGGTGGCTCCGGACCACCGTCGGGATCTGCGCAGGCTCCCAGGGGCGGATCTCGAGCCCCGCCGCGGCGCGGCCGGCGAGCCGTCCCATCGACTCGGCGTGTGCGGCGCTCGGGCAGACCCCGGCCGACTCGCCGGCGGCCCATATGTGCGGGGTAGTGGTCGCGAGCCGCTCGTCGGTTCGGAGCGGGGCGAGGCCGAGCGCCTCGAGCCCGAGGCCGGCGGGGACGCCGCGCCGTCCGGCGCACGCGACGACCAGCGGCGAGTCGTAGCCCTTTCCGCCCTCCAGGCGCGCGATCGCGCGGTGGGGCTCGACGGTGAGCGAGGCGACCGGCTTGCCGTGGACGAGCTTGACGCCTCGGCCGAGGAGCACGTCGCCGAGCGCCTCGGCCAGCTCCCGCTCGAAGCGCGGCAGGATCCCGACGTCGTCCATCACCCAGGTGACCTCGAGGTCGGCGAGCCGCGACAGCGAGTCCACCAGCTCGGCGCCCGCCGCGCCGCCGCCGATCACGAGGACCTCGGCCGGCAGCGCCTCGAGCTCGAAGAACCGGTCCGCGGTGACGAGCCGCCGCCCGTCGGGGCGATCGCCGTCGAGCTCGACCGGCGCGCCGCCGATCGCGATCACGGCGCGATCGAAGCGCACGGTCGGGCCGCCTTCGACCTCGAGCGCGTGCGCCG
>JAYRVK010001113.1:0-2486 GCA_041918555.1 Sandaracinaceae bacterium | reverse complement strand
CGCGTCGAGCGCCTCGTCGAAGCGGCCGCTGTCCTGGTACACGAGGCCGAGGTTGTTGAGGCTGAGCGCGATGGAGCGCCGGTCGCCGATCTCGCGGCGGAGCTCGAGGCTCGCCAGCGTGAAGCGCTCCGCGGCCTCGTAGGCGCCCCGCATCCAGTGGACCTTGCCGACGTCGTCGAGCGAGCTCGCGACGCCGCGCGCGTCGCCGGCCGCGTCGAAGAGCGCGTGGCCGGTCCCGAGGTGGCGCATCGCCTCCTCGAGGTTGCCGATCGCGCGGTACACGCGCCCGATGCGGTTGTGCGCCGCGCCGCCCTTGCTCTTGAGGTCGAGCCGGTAGGCGAGCAGGAGCATCCCGCGGAACGCCTCGATCGCCTCCTCGTTGCGGCCCAGGAGCTGGAGCACGTCGCCGTAGTTGTGGAGCGCGTCGATGCGGCGCACGAGGTCTTGCTCCTCGAGCAGCTCGAGCCCGCGCGCGTAGAGCTCGGCGGCCTTCGCGTTGGCGTAGCGCTCGCGCGCGCGGTCGCCGACGAGGAGGTAATAGCTCGCCGCGTGCGCGGCCGCGCCGCCCTGCTCGTAGTGCGAGGCGAGCAGCTCGAAGGCCTCCTCGCCGCGCTCGTAGAGGCGGAACTCGAGCCACTCCGCGACGCGCCGGTGGTAGCGCTCGCCGTCGCGCGCGTTCGTCAGGCGGTGCAGGGCGTCGCGCTCGAGGTTGTGCTTGAACGCGTACTCCTCTTCGCCGTGGAGCGAGGTGTCCTCGAAGCGCATCACGTAGTCGCGCTGCTCGAGCTGCGCGAGCAGATCGCGGTAGTGCGCCGCGGCCCGCTCGGCGCCACCCCAGAGGTCGGGCGCGTCCTCGTCGAGCCGCCCGAGCGCCACGAGCGCGCCGAGCCAGAACACGCTCCCCATCGAGGCCGCCCGCTCGAGGAGCTCGCGCTCGGGCGCGGTCATCGACGAGATGCGCGCGGCGATCGCGTCGTCGACGCTCAGCGGGAGCTCCGCGTCCTCGAGCCGCTCGAGGTCGACCTCCCACGAGCCGTCCGCCCGGGGGAGCAGCGTCTCGGTGTCGAGGAAGGTGCGCACCATCTGCTCGAGCAGGTACGGAGAGCCGCCGGCCATGTCGACCGCGGCGTCGACGAGGTCCGACGGCGGGCTCCCCGTCGGCGCGAGCAGCGCGCGCACGAGCTCGCCGGCGTCCTCGGCCCCGAGCGGCGCGAGCTCGATCCGCCGGTGCCGTGGGCCCTCGCCCCAGCGCGGGCGTCGCGCGAGCAGCTCCGGCCGCGCGCTCGCGACGAGCACGACCGGCGCGTCCGTCACGCTCTCGCCGAGATAGGCGATGAGGTCGAGGACCTCCGCGTGCGCGTGCTCGAGCTGCTCGAAGGTGAGGATGAGCGGGCCCTTCTGCGCGTCCGCCTCGAGGAAGCGCCGGAACACCGCCCGGCTGATCCGCGCGAGCTGCTCCGCGTCGCCCTCGATGGCGCGCGTGAACGGCGACTCGGGGAAGCGGATGTCGAGGTACGCGCCGAGGAAGTGGAGGAACTCGGTGACGCGGCGATCGTCGAGGAGCTCGGCCACCTGCTCGCGGAGGCGCTCGCGCGCGCTGTCGGCGTCCGCGCTGTCGGGGATCCCGAAGCGGGCCCGCAGGATCCGTTGCACCGGTCCGAGCGTCGGACCGCCCTCGCGCGCGGGGCCGCGGAACGAGCGCGTGCCCCGGTCGCGCTCCGCGGTGCGCGAGAGGAATTCCTCGACGAGCCGCCCCTTGCCGATGCCCGCGCCCCCGATGATCGTGACCGTCTGTGCGTTGCGCTGCGCGACGGCGCGCGCGAGCGCGCCCTCCAGCTCCTCGAGCTCGCGCTCGCGCCCGACGAGCGGAGCCTTCGGGATCGGGTGCCTCAGCCGGCCCGGCGCGTCGCTGTCCATGGCGCGCAGGATACACCAGCCGTCGGGGCCGCGATCAGCGCTGCTCGAGGCCGGCGGGGTGGCCGAACCGGACGCCGTCGCGGCTCGTCACGACCCGCAAGTCCTCTTCCTGTCGAGTGACGATCGCGAGGCGCGCGCCGTCGGTCGCGATGCGCGGCTCCCCGCAGAGCCCGTCGGGCGGATCGCTCCAACAGGGCGAGGGGACGAAGGTGCGCGTGCAGTCGTCGCCAATGCGCGTGACGCGGACAACACCCTCGTCGTGGTCGTCGGTGCTCACCGCGACCGTCGCGCCGCGGTGCGACACGACGTCGAAGGCGGCCACGCCGTCGAGGACCGTCTCGGGGGCGAAGCAGGCGAAGGTCCGGGGCACCTGCGGGCTCCTGCTCACGCTCTGTGAGCACAGCGCGCGAGAGAGCGTGCGCTCGTCGAGCGTCCACACCTCGACCAGGCTCCGGCGGCACACGATGCGGAGCTGGCCGGGACCGGGAGGGACCGCGCGCAGCGCGAGCGGCGCCTCGATCGTTCCGTCGAGCGAGCGCACGAGCGCGGCGCGATCGCTGGCGAGCGCG
>JAYRVK010001112.1:0-22316 GCA_041918555.1 Sandaracinaceae bacterium | reverse complement strand
GGCCGCCACCGCCTTGGCCTCGGTCGAGGGGACCTTGGGCGAGGGCGCCGGGCGCGCGGGCGGCGGCGCCGAGGTCCGCATGCCCTTGGGCGGAAGGCTCTTGCGCTTGCGCGGCTTCGCGGGCTCGGCCGGAGGCTCGGGGCTCGGCTCGCCGACGGCGACCGGCCGTTGCAAGCGGCGGGCGGCCTCCGGCGTCGGCGCCGGCGGCGGCGACGTGATCGGCTTCTCCTCGGGCGCCAACATCGTGGGATCCGTGAGCTCGTCCTCGATGTCCGCCAGGCCGGCGTCCTCGGCGCGCGGGCTCGGCGTCGCGATCCCGTCCAGGGTCTTCTCTTTCTTTGGAGGCGTCGGCGGGCGGCGGGGGCGCCCGAGCCCCGGCGCCGGCGGCGGCTGGGAGATCGGCTCCAGCTCGCGCAGGTCGATCTCACCGGTCGGCGGATCGAAGGGCTCGAGGCTCTCGACCTCGAGCTCGTCGGTCTGGTCGGCGCGCTGTCTCTTCTTGTCGACCTCGTCCGCCATGTGCGTGCTCCCGGGGGACAGCGTACCCCGATCGCGCGCGTCACGGATCGACGCTGTCTCCGGCGGATCCGACGATCGACCGCATGGCCTCGGCGCGGCTGCCGTCCGGGTAGCTGGCGAGATACGCACGCGCCACGTCGCGGCGCTCGGCGTGGCGGCCGAGCCGCCCCAGCAGATCCGCGCGCAGCGCCAAGCCACGCTCGCGGAGCGGCGAGCCGGCATGGGTCACGCGGCCCGCGTCGAGCGCGCGGAGCGCGAGCTCGGGGGCTTCCCGCAACCGGGCGCTCGCGAAGCCCGCCTGCTCGGCACGGGGCGACGGCAGCCGCTCCGCGGCGCGCGCGTAGGCGTCCGCCGCCTCGTCGCTCCGCCCGAGCGCACGGAGCGCGTCGGCTTCGAAGAGGAGCCACGGATCGAGCTCACCCGCGTCGACGTGCCGCCGCGCCTCGTCGAGCGCGCGCCGCGCGTGGCCCTCGGCGATCCACGCGCGCACCTCCGCGGCAGAGGGTGTCGGGGGCGGAGCCGGCCGCGCCCGCGGCATCGGCCTCGCCGGCTCCACCCGCGGGGCGGCGGTCGGGGGCCGGCGATGGCGTGCGGCGCGCCGCGCGTCCCGCGCCAGGGGATCGGGCGCCAGCGGATCGCGGCTCGCCGCGTCGGCCTCGGCGCCGCGTTCGCTGTCCACGCGCGCGTGGTCGCCCGCCACGACCTCCTCGACGGCGCCCTCGTGCCGGACCTCGACCCGGCCCTCGTAGACCCGGACCACCGTGCCCCGCGGGTCCGTCGTCACCGTGAACACGGTCCCGAGCACGACGATCTCCGCGCTCGGCGTGCGCACCGTGAACCGCCCGCCCTCGAGCGGCCGGACGTCGAAGAGCATCGAGCCGCTCGACAGGCGGATGCGCCGCTCCCGCTCCGTCGCCAGCTCCACGTGGAAGCGTGCGCCCTCCTCCGCGAGGAGCCGGTCGCCGGTCGGCAGCTCCAGATCGGTCCGCTCGCGTTCCACCACCGCCTCGGGGGCGACGGACGGCGCTGGGCGCGAGGCGCTCGGCGGCGCCGCGTCGGGGGCCGGCGCGAGGTGGAGGAGCACCGCCGCGACCGCCACCGCGGAGCCCAGCGCGAGCGCGCCGAGCGCGCGCCGGCGGACCCAGGCCCGATGCCGCGCCCGTCCGGTCAGCGCCGCGTGCGTCACCGCCCGCTCGACCGCGTCCTCGTCGAGGGGCTCCGGCTCGGCCTCGCGAGCCTGGGCGAGCAGTCGGTCGAGCTCGCTCACGACGCCCTCCCGCTCAGCTCGTCGTCTCCATCGAGCAGGACCTCGAGCTGCTGCCGCGCGCGGCAGAGGAGGCTCCGCATCGCGTTGCTCGAGACCCCGAGCAGCTCGGCCGCCTCGGCGGGGTCGAGCCCCTCGACCGCGCACAGCACGAAGGCCGCGCGGCGCCGCTCGGGCAAGTGGCCGAGCGCCCGGTGCAGGCGCAACAGCGCTCGCCGCGCACCCACGCGCGCCTCGGGGTCGTCGCCGCTCTCGGGCTCGACCCAGCCGACCGCGCGCGGCTTCTGGTAGTAGCGGTAGGAGGTCCGAAGGGTGATCCGATGCGCCAGCGTGGCGAGGCTCGAGCGCCCCTCGAAGCGATGGAGCGCGGATGCGATGGCCGACAACGAATCTTGCACTGCATCGTCGAGATCGGGGCGTGGTCCGAGCTGGCGGAGCATCCAGCGTCGCACCTCGGGGAGCAGCTCCCGCAGGACGCGGTCGACGAGGGCGTCGTCGCGTGCCCGGAGCCTCGAGGCCAGCTCCTCGAGGAGCGCGCGCTCCGGGAGCGACGCGTTGGGCGACAATCGCAGGAGCGATGGCGCGGCCGAGAGGCGGCCGCTCACCAGAACCCCACCACCGTCGAGATGCTCGCGAGCACGTCCGACTGCCGCGACACGTAGTCGCCCTCGGTCGTGATCGCCGGCTCGAAGCCGTCCACGTCCGCGCGGAACGCGACCGACACGGCGCGCGAGGGCTGGAGCTCGAGGGCCACGAAGCCTCCCCCCGCGACCGTCACCACCGCCGCCTCGGTCCACGCCGCGCCGCCGAAGGGATCGAAGCCGCCGCCGTGGTGGCGGAGCTCTGCCACCCCCACGCAGCCGTGGCCGCCGATCTGGAGGCCCACGATCCCGCCGATCGGGATCACGGCCGCGACCTCCGGACACAGCCGTCCGAACGGCTGCAGCTCGAGCCCGCCCGAGTTGAGCCCGATGCGCTCGCGGAGAAAGCCAGCCTCCACGCTCGCCTGGAGCTGCAGGTGCGGCCCGATCCGGACGCCCACCAGCCCGCGCAGGAGCGTCCCGGGATCGAACGCCACGTCGCTGATCAGCGCGAGCCCGCCGGTCCCGATCCCCGCGAACCCGGCCACCGCGAGCCCCGCCTCGGGCCGCGCCGGCAGCGCGCGGTGTACGTCCGGCCGCTCGTCGTCGGAGACCTGCCCGACGGGCGTCGCGAGCTCGTCCCGCGGCGTCGCGCTCGCCGCGAGGGGCGGCGCCGACGCCGTGGCCGTCGCGAACGCCTCCTCGAGGAGGCTCGCCGCCACGAGGGCGATCGTCCGGCCATCGGTCGCGTCGGCCAGCGGCGCGATGAAGCTCTGCTCGGAGCCGGCCAACGCGACCTGCACGCTCTGGCCCCCGGGACCGAGCCACACGGCCGCCTCGGCGCCCACGACCTGCGCCGCCACGCGCGCCGACAGGACTGGGTCCGCGGCGGCGGTGCCGGTCGCGAGCGGGCTCCGCACCACGCGGCCCCCGATGTGCGCGAGCTCGATCGCGAGGCCGCTCGGCCAGTCCGGCGTCGGATCCGCCGGCGTGAGCGCCAGGATCCGAGGCCCCTGCGCGAGCGCGGGGGCGCTCACGCAGAGGAGGCACACCCCCACGAGGATGGCTCGCAACGGCACGGTCCTACTGTGGCACGCAGGGACCGATCCGTTGCACCAGGCGGCCGAATCGCTCCGTCACTCCGCCGCGGAGCGCTCCTCGGTGGGCTCTTCGGCTCGCCCGCGCCGCGCGCCCGAGGACGCGAACGAGCGGACCATCCCGGCGGCGAAGGCCAGCGTGGTCATCAGGATGGGGCCGCGACGGCCGCGGCTGCCGAGCATCAAGGCGGCGGCCCAGGACAGGCCCTCGCGCCGCAGCGCGCGCAGGTGGTCGACATGGAGAATGGAATTCTTCTTGACGACGCCGAAGAGCACGTGACGGCCCACCATCCAAGCGATCGCCGACCACCGCATCCGGAGCGGCGTGGACGACGAGCTCCCCTGAACGACCGAGGGGCCGCGGCTCTCGCCACGACCCCTCGTCGTTCTTCGTCGTCGTTGTGGAGCTGAGGGGGATCGAACCCCTGACCTCTAGAGTGCGATTCTAGCGCTCTCCCAGCTGAGCTACAGCCCCGTCGGAAGGCGCGGAGTATACACACGGCCGACCCCCTCGCAAGGAGCCTCCCCGTGCTAATGCACCCTCGCGCGGAGGAGCAGAGCATGGCGTTTCGAGGACTCGACTACTACGGGATCGACGACGAGCTCGACGAGGAGGAGCGGCTGGTCCGCGACAACGTTCGGCGCTTCGTCGAGGAGGAGATCGTCCCGATCATCGGAGCCCACTACCAGGCGGGCACCTTCCCCATGCAGCTGATCCCGAAGTTCGCGGATCTCGGCCTGCTCGGGGCCAACCTGCACGGCTACGGCTGCGCCGGGATGGGCGAGGTCGCCTACGGCCTCGCGATGCAGGAGCTAGAGCGCGGCGACAGCGGCGTGCGCTCGTTCTGCTCGGTGCAGGGCTCGCTCTGCATGTACCCGATCCATGCGTTCGGCTCGGACGCGCAAAGAGACCGCTGGCTCCCCCGCATGGCGGCCGGCGAGGCGATCGGGTGCTTCGGGCTGACCGAGCCCGACTTCGGCTCGAACCCGACCGGGATGATCACGCGCGCCGAGTCGCTGCCGGGGGGCGGCTTTCGCCTCAACGGCACCAAGCGCTGGATCACCAACGGTGACCTGGCCGACGTGGCCATCGTCTGGGCCCGCCTCGACGGGGGCAAGGTGCGCGGATTCCTCGTCCCACGGGGCACACCCGGGTTCAGCACGCGCAAGATCGACGACAAGTTCTCGCTCCGCGCCAGCGTGACGTCCGAGCTCTTCCTCGAGGACTGCGAGCTTCCGGCCGACGCCGTGCTGCCTGGGGTCGAGGGGATGAAGGGGCCGCTCTCGTGTCTCTCGCAGGCGCGCTTCGGGATCGCGTTCGGTGCGGTCGGCGCGGCGATGAGCTGCTACGAGGCGGCCCTCGAGTACGCCAAGGATCGGGTCCAGTTCTCGAAGCCGATCGCGGGCTACCAGCTCGTGCAGCACAAGCTCGTGGAGATGGTCTCCGAGATCACCAAGGCTCAGCTCCTCGCGCTGCGCCTCGGGCGGCTCAAGGAGGCCAAGAAGATCCGGCCCCCGCAGATCTCGCTCGCGAAGCGGAACAACGTCGCGATGGCGCTCCAGATCGCCCGCGTCGCGCGCGACATCCTCGGCGCGAACGGGATCATGTACGAGTACCCGATCGGCCGGCACATGATGAACCTCGAGACGGTCTACACGTACGAGGGGACCCACGACATCCATACCCTGATCGTCGGGCAGGACATCACGGGTCTGGCCGCGTTCGACTGAGCGTCGCGAGGATCACGTCCCCGGCAGCGGCCAGCTCCGCCTCGGACTCCACCCAAGGAAAACGGACCACCGGAGGCTCGATCCGGGCCCCGAGGATGTCAACGTTAGTTGCAGTGCTCGAGTCGGGGGACCGCGTCGCCGCGAGGATCACCGCGGCGACTCGGAGCCCTCGGCGCTCGGCACATTCCACCGTCGCGAGGGTGTCCGACAGCACCCCGAGGGCGTCCCGCGCCACGACGATCACGGGCAGCCCGAAGGCCTGCGCGAGCTCCGCGATGGTGCGCTCGGCGTCGAGCGGTACGAGCAGCCCCCCGGCCCCTTCCACGAGGAGGTTCTGCGCGCCGAGGTGCGGCTCGATCGCCGTGAGCAGCGCGGCCCAGTCGAGGGGGGCGTCGCCCGCCATGGCCGCGGCGAGCGGGGCGACGGAACGGGTCGAGCGGTGGAAGCCCGGCACGAGCGCGAGCTCGGGTCGCGCGCAGGCGGTCGCGAGGGCGAGCGCGTCCTCGGGCCCGTGGACGCACCCCGTCTCGATTGGCTTGATCGCGACGACGGGCTCCCCACGTCGGCGCAGCGCGAGCGCGAGGGCGCGCGTGAGGTGCGTCTTGCCGACGCCGGTCCCGGTCCCGCTGACGAAGGCTCGCACCGCCTACTTCGCCGGCGGCGTCGCCGTGACGTCGTGCTCGCGGCGGACCGCGTCGAACGCGGCGAGGAGACCGTCCACCTCGGCGTCGGAGTGCGCCGCGGTCGGAACCACGCGCAGACGACTCGTCCCTGCGGGCACCGTCGGTGGGCGAATGCCCTGGACGAAGTAGCCACGCGCCAGGAGCGCGCCGGACAACGCCATCGTCCGGCCCGGATCTCCGATGACGATGGGAACCACCGGGGTCTGTCCGTCCGGGACCGGCCATCCGGTCGCGCGGAGGTGCGCGCGGATCTTCTCCGCGTGGCTCAGCACGCGGGCACGCGCCTCGTCGGCGGCGCGGATCATGCCGACCGCGGCGCGGACGCCGTGCGCGATCGCCGGAGGCGGGGCCGTGGAGAAGACGTAGGATCGGGCCCGATTCTCGAGAAGGTCTCGCAGCGCGCGGCTGCCGGCCACGAAGGCTCCGGCGACCCCCACGGCCTTCCCGAGGGTCCCGACCAACACGTCTGGTCGCACCCCTGCGGCGTGACACGCCCCTCGGCCTGCGCCGATCACCCCGAGCGCGTGCGCTTCGTCCACATAGAGGACCGCGTCGTGCTCGTGTGCGAGGCGTTGCAGGCCCGCGAGGTCTGCGAGGTCTCCATCCATCGAGAAGACGGAGTCGCTCGCCACGAGCGCCCGGCGTCCGTCGCGCCGGTGATGGCGAAGGAGACGGTCGAGGTGCCCGAGGTCGCAGTGGTCGAACACGTGGACCGCCGACCGGCTCAGCCGGAGGCCATCGATGACGGACGCGTGGTTGAGTCGGTCGCTGAACGCCACATCTCCTCGCTCGAGGATCGCGGACAGCGCACCCACGTTCGCGGCGTAGCCGCTCCCGAAGAGAAGGGCCGCGGGGAGCCCTACCCAGTCCGCGAGGTCGCGCTCTGCGTCGCGGTGGCTAGTATGCGTGCCGGAGATCAGGCGCGACGCGCCCGCGCCGACGCCGACGTGGTCGAGCGCCTCGCGCATGGCGCGCGCTACCATCGCGTGCCCGGCGAGGCCCAGGTAGTCGTTGCTGCAGAAGATCACGACGTCGCGACCCGCGAGCCGGCCGGTGGCGCGGTCCACACCCTCCAGCACCGGCGGCTCGCGAAGGAGCCCTCGCGCGGCGAGTGCGGCCAGCTCGGTCCGGATCTCGTCTTCGAAGGGCACGGCCGCGCAGCATGGGCGCGGCTCGAGGGGTCGTCAAAGGGTGTAGAGTCGGACACCGATGAGCGTTTCACGTGAAACGGGGCGTCGCAGGACCGACATCGTTTCACGTGAAACGTCGGGGCACGACAGGTCGTGGCGCGGCATATATGGTCAGGTCCTGATCGCAGTGGCCGTCGCCTGCGCCGAGCCGGCACTCGTCCCCGGCGCGGTCCCGCCCGTCGGGGAGCCGGGGCGAGCGTCGCCGACCCTCGCCGAGCTGGTCGCCGCGGCGGATCGGCGTGCCCCCGATGACGTCATCGTGCGCGCCGCTCAGGCCTCCGACCCGGCGCTGCGTCGCGCCGCAGCGCTCGCCGCGGCGCGGGCGCACGACCCCGGTGAGGCATCGATCGCGCTCCTCCGCGCCGGGCTCCGCGACCCGGACGCTACGGTGCGGGAGGCCGCGTCGCTCGGCCTCGGCGCCCTCGGCCCCGAGGCGCCGCGGGACCTGGATGCGGTGCTGGCGGGTGCGGCCGCCGCTGAGGGGGACGCGTCCACGCGCGCCGCCATGCTGCGGGACCTGGGCCGACTCGCCACCGACCGCGCCCTCGCCGCGGTGGCCGCTCACCTCCGGGACGCCGACCCGCTCGCGCGGGAGGCCGCGTGCCTCGCCGTCGCCGAGCGCAGTATCGCCGCGCGGCCCGTTTCACGTGAAATCCGCAGCCGCGTCGCGTCGCTGCTCGACCCCACCCAGCCCGAGCCGGTCCGCTTCGCGTGCGCCTACGCGCTGGCGCGGGTTCCGCCGAGCGGCGGTCCCGCCGAGCTGCGGGGCGAGACCGTGGCCCTGAGCCTCGCCGTGGGCGACCCGAGCCCTCGCGTCCGCCAGTTCGCCTATCGCGCGCTCGGCCGCGCGCCCGAGGTGGATGTCGCCCTCCTGGCGCATGGGATCGAAGACGACGACTGGCAGGTGAAGGTGCAGGCGCTCCGCGCCCTCGGCGCGGCGGCCGCGAGAGACGAGGCGGGGGTCAGAGCGTTGGCGGCGGCGTTGCGGCGGGCCCGCGAGCTGCTCGTCGAGGGTCGCACGGTCCGGCCCGGCGGCCCCGTCCACGTGTTCCTCGTCGCCGTCGAGGCCGCGGCGCCGGTCGCGCGGAGCGGTCCCCTCCACGACGTCGTGGCGGCGCTCCACACCGATCTCGCGGACCTGGAGCCCAGCCGCGACCAGGGGCTCGTCCACTGCGCGGCCGCGGAGCTCGTCGACCGGGGAAGGGGCTGGCCGTCGCGCGTCACGACCTGCGGGGGCGAGTCCGTCGAGGAGTGGGAGCGCGCCGTGCTCGAGGCCAACGTGCTCGGAGACCTCGAGGGCGCCGAGGCGCAACGGCTGGCCCGCCTGCGCCGATTGATGGACCACGAGGTCGCCGCCGTGCGCGAGGCGACGGTCGCGGCCGTGGCCAAGCTCGTCGCCGCGGACGCGAACGCGCTGATCCTCGAGGCGCTCGCGATCGACGACGCGGGCGTCCGCGCGGCCGCGCTCGAGGCGTTGACGACGGTCGCGCAGCGGCGCCCGACCGAGCTCGTGGTCCCTCCACCGCTGCCCGCCGCGCGGGTGCGCGACGCGCTCCGGAGTCTGCGCGAAGCCACCCCGGACGACGAGCTCGAGACCCTGGTGACCTGGGTCGGTGCGGTCGAAGCGACCGACGCACGCGAGCTCGGTCCCCTCGTCCAGGCCCTGACCCGGCACGCGAACCACGGGGTCCGGGAGCGCGCCCGTGCGCTGGCGCGGGCGTGGACGCTCGAGGTGTCGGCGACGCACGAGCCCGTTCCGAATCCGATCGACGTCGCCTTGCTGAGCGGACCGAGCGACCGACCCCGCGTGCGCCTCGAGACCTCCCGGGGGCCCGTCGTGATCGAGCTGCGACCGGACGCCGCGCCGACCACCGTCGCGCGCTTCCTCGAGCTCGTCGCGGCCGGCTTCCTCGACGATCGTCGCGTCCACCGCGTCGTGCCGGCCTTCGTCGTCCAGACCGGCGACCCCCGAGGCGATGGGTACGGTGGTCCGGGCTGGGCGCAGCGGTGCGAGGACAACCGCCTCGTCTACGAGCGCGGCACCGTCGGCATGGCGCTCGCCGGACGCGATACGGGGGGCTCCCAGTTCTTCGTCACGCACGGACCGCAGCCGCACCTCGAGGGGCGGTACACCGCCTTCGGCCGGGTCGTCGAGGGGATGGACGCGATCGACGCGCTCCAGCGAGGGGACCGCCTCGTCCGGGCGGAGCTGGTATCACCGTAGGACCGTGCGGCTGAGGGTCCCGGGCGGCCCGCTCGAGCCCCGGCGCCGACCGTTCGCGGCGCCGCTGTCGACCGCTCGCCGGGGCCGTGGTAGCCGGACAGAGTGACCCTCGTGGATCTGCGGCGTCTGCCTCGCCACATCGCCATCATCATGGACGGCAACGGCCGCTGGGCGCAGCAGCAGGGCTTCCTGCGCACGCTCGGGCACCAGGAGGGCAGCGAGAGCGTCCGCCGGATCGTCCGCGCGACGCGGCGCCTCGGCGTCGACGCGCTGACCCTCTACGCCTTCAGCGAGCAGAACTGGGAGCGCCCGCAGATCGAGGTCGACGCGCTCATGGCGCTGCTCGAGGACTTCCTCGTCTCCGAGCGCGACGAGCTCATCGCGCGCGGGATCCGGCTGCGCGCGATCGGCCGCCGGCATCGGCTCCCGCCGCGCGTGCGGGGAGTGCTCGAGGAGGTCATGCGAGACACCGCCGACCTCGAGCAGATGACGCTGACGCTCGCGCTGTCGTACGGGGGCCGCGAGGAGATCGCGGACGCTGCGCGCGAGATCGCGCGCCAGGCCGCCGCCGGCGAGCTCGACCCCGAGCGCGTGGACGTGCGCTCGTTCGGGAACGTCCTGCCCAGCATGGAGGTCGGGCCGGTCGATCTCCTGGTGCGCACGAGCGGAGAGCTGCGGATCAGCAACTTCCTTTTGTGGGCGACCGCGTACGCCGAGCTCTACTTCACCGATCGCCTCTGGCCCGAGTTCACCGAGGCCGACCTCTACGAGGCCATCGCCGCTTATCAAATGCGCGATCGACGCTTCGGTCGTATAGCATCCCCCGCTACCGACGAGCTGCGGGCCCTCGCCGCTCCGGTCGCGAGCGGCGTGCATGTCTGAAGCGAGCGAGCCCTCCTCTCAACCCGAGCCGAGCCAGCCGAAGAAGGGGATGTCGAACCTCGCCCTCCGCCTGCTCACCGCGGCGGTGGGGATCCCGATCATCCTCTGGATGCTGTTCTACGCCGAGCCCTTCGTGTTCTCGGCGTTCGGCGTCTTCGCTGCCGCCGTCGCCGCCACCGAGCTCGCCGCGATGGCGCTCGAGGGCGAGCGCGTCCTCTCGATTTGGCTCGTGATCGCGACCGCCGCCGCGAACGCGGTCCTGACGTTCGCGCCGACCGGCGAGGCGTTGACCGCCCTGCTCCTGGGGCTGTTCGTGATGGGCCCCCTCGTCGTGCTCGCCCGGCCCGATCCGCTCGAGAAGGCCGCCCTCCGCATGGGCTGGCTGATCGCGGGGCCGATCTACATCGGGGGCGCGATCGCCGCGATCGCCAAGCTGCACCACCTGGTGGAGGGGGGGGGGACGTGGGTCGTCCTCGCGATGGCCCTCGCGTGGGGCTCCGACACCGGCGGCTACTTCGCGGGCCGCGCATTCGGCAAGCACAAGCTCTACGAGAAGATCTCACCCAAGAAGACGATCGAGGGCTCGATCGGCGGCCTCGCGGCGGTCGTGGCGATGGCCCTCGCGGTCCACTTCTTGTGGCTGCCGTCGCTCACGCCGCTCCACGCGGTCGTGCTCGCGCTCGTCGCCGGAGCGACGGGTCAGGCCGGCGATCTCTGCGTCTCCGTGATCAAACGCAGCACGGGCGTCAAGGACTCCGGGTGGATCATCCCGGGCCACGGCGGGCTGCTCGATCGCATCGATGCCTTGATGTTCACGGCCGCGGTGACGCTCGCGTACACGACGTGGGTCCTCCGGCTGGCCGCAGCGACCCCGTCGGTACCGTTCTTCTGACGCGTCGCGTCGTTGCGGCGCCGCTCGGAATGGGCCATGAGCCTCGCCATCTCTTGGGGGGAGAGGCGAAGAAGGTCATGTCCACGGAAGAAGACGAGTTCGAGTTCTTTCGCGTCGTTCAGGGCTACCTCGAAGAGGCGGCGTCGGTCATCAAGCTCTCGCCGCACGTCGCGCAGATCCTCTCGCAGCCGAAGAACGAGATCATCGTGCACTTCCCCGTCCGCATGGACGACGGGACCATGAAGCTCTACAAGGGCTACCGTATCCAGCACAACAACTTGCTGGGTCCGTACAAGGGCGGTCTCCGCTACCACGAGAGCGTCAGCCTCGACGACCTCAAGGCGCTCGCGGCCATGATGACGTGGAAGTGCGCGCTCATGCAGATCCCCTTCGGGGGCGGCAAGGGTGGCGTGAAGATGGACCCGCGCGCGCACTCCGAGGAGGAGCTCAAGCGGATCACCCGGCGCTTCACGCACGCGCTCGGCGCGAACATCGGCCCCGAGTACGACATCCCCGCGCCCGACGTCGGCACCAACGCCAAGACGATGGTGTGGGTGATGGACACGTACATGAACACGGTCGGTCACGTCGGGAAGAGCGCGCAGATGCGCGTCGTCACCGGCAAGACGCTGCACTGTGGCGGCTCGCACGGCCGCGAGAAGGCGACCGCGCAGGGCGCCATCCACTGCATCACCGAGTGGGCGCGCGACAACGCATACGACCTCGAGGGCAAGACCGCGATCATCCAGGGCTTCGGCAACGTCGGCTCGCACGCGGCGATGCTCCTCGCGAAGCTCGGCGTCTCCACGATCGCCACCGGTGACCACACGGGCTACCTGCGCAACCCCGAGGGGTTCAACGCGCACAAGCTCGCCGAGTACGTCCGCGAGAACGGCTCCATCGCGGGCTACGGCACCGGCCACGCGATCTCGCGCGAGGAGTTCTTCGCGACCCCCGCCGATCTGTTCATCCCGGCGGCGCTCGAGAACCAGGTCGGCGCCGCGGAGGCCCGCGCGCTGAAGTGCCGTCTCGTCGCCGAGGGGGCGAACGGGCCGCTCAACCCGGCCGGCGAGCGCATCCTCCTCGACAAGGGCGTCGACATCATCCCGGACATCCTGGCGAACTCGGGCGGCGTCACGGTCAGCTACTTCGAGTGGATCCAGAACAAGCGCAGCGAGACCTGGGACCTCGAAGAGGTCGACGCGCGGCTCGAGCGGATGATGAAGCGCACCTACCAGCGCGTGTACTCGTTCCATCGCGACCACGAGGTCCCGATGCGCATCGCGGCCTACGCGCTCGCGCTCGAGAGCCTCGGCACCGCCTACGACCAGCGCGGCATCTTCCCCTGAGCCGTCAGGGAGAGGGGACCGCGAGCTCACGCGAGAAGCCGCACGCCTCGCGCGCGCGGCGGCTCGCCTCGATCGCCTCGGCACGCGCCCGCTCGGCCTCGGCCGGCAGCGCGGCGTCGAGCGCCTCGGCGCGCGCCGCGCCGCGATCTCCGGCGCGCGGGCTGTCTTCGTAGCCGTGACCCGCGCTCTGGGCGCGCCGCCGCAGCTGCTCGTGGCCGAGCGCGGCCTCGCGCGCACTCGCGCGCTCGGGGTCCGTCGCGGCGAGCGCCGCCTCGAGCGCCGCCACGGCCGCGCGCGCGGCCCGCACCGAGCCGGCGGCGGTGCGGTCCGTCAACAAGGCTTCCGCAGCATCGTCGGCCCGGGCGCGCTCCGGCTCGGGCACCGCCGCGCCGAGGGCGTCGATCGCGTCCATCACCGCGCCGGAGAGCGCCATGGCCGCGGGGCCCTCGATCTCGACGGGAGCCCGCTCGTGCACCGCGGCGACGTGGGCCCCGAGCTGCGCGACCGCGTCGTCGATCGGCGTCGTCACGCCCTCGGGGTCGGCCGGCGCGAGCCGCTCGGCGAGGAGCGTCCAGGCCGAGCGCGCGTCGCGCGCGGCCGCGTCGCAGGCCGAGGGATCGGGGGCGGGTGAGCGGGGAGCCGCTCCGCACGCGGCGAGCAGGAGCGCGATCGCGGGACGCATCGGCGCGAGGCCTACCACGCGCGCGCCGGCCCGGCCCTTGAGCGCTCGCGCCCCGCGAGCGATGATGCGCGCGCGATGGACGCTCGAGACCGGCCGCTGCGCGGCGAGATCGCCCGCGGCGGCGTCATCGAGCTGCTGCGCGAGTGCGAGGCCCGCCGCCTCACGGGCGCGCTTCGGTTCTGGGGCGAGGGAGCCGACGCCGGGACGGTCGGGAGCGTCCGGCTGTTCGGCGGCGAGATCGCCGTGGACCAGAGCCCCCGCGACGACGGGCAGGATCCGGTGGACGTCCTGCTCGAGCTCGAGTCCGGGCGCTACGAGCTCGAGCCGGCGCTGCCGCCGCTCCCCGTCTCCCGCGGGACCGATCGCGTGCGGACCGGGTCGCTCGCGGTGCACGTCCCGGTCGATCTCATGGCCTACTGCGAGCAGGCGGGGCTCACCGGAGTGCTCGAGCTCACGCACGAGGGCCGCCGCGCGGAGGCGTTCTACGAGGGCGGCGAGCTCCTCGCGATCGAGCTCGATGGCCGCGACGCGACGGACCTCCACGAGGTGTTCGCCTGGGAGCAGGGCCGCTTCCGCATCACGCTGGACCTCGCGGCGCCTCGCCGCGCCACCGTCGAGGCCTCGGCTCCCGGCGGTCCGACGAAGCAAGAGGACTGGACGCCCGCGCCCCCCGAGAAGCGCGAGACTACGCGCCAGTTCCTGCGCGTGGTCGAGATGGCCCTGGCCGACGTCATCGACCGCAGCGAGAAGGCGCGCTCGCCGACGCGCACGAGCCCACCGCTCCCGCCGCCGCCGAGGAAGCGGCCGCGGCCGCAGTCGGTGCCGCCGCCGCGAGCGCGGACCCGGCCAGACCAGACCGTCCGGCTGGTGTACCTCAGCGCCGAGCCTTCACCGGTGAAGCGGGTCGAGACGGAGAGCACGCGTCATGTGCGCACCGACGTGTCCGCGGAGGTCGTGGGGACCGCGGCGGGGGAGCGCCGCGAGGAGGACGAGCCGATGGTCAAGAACCGAGGAAAGAAGAAGAACCGCGCCGCGGCGTCCCAGGCCGCCGAGGCTGCCGCCGCGCCGCCCGCCGCCACGAGGTCGCCGGCGCCCGAGCCCACGCCGCCGCCGCCCCCGCCCGCCGACGCCCTCGTGGCGCTCAAGCAAATGGGCATCGCGAGCGCGTGGGCGTTGGGGGTCGTGGTGCTCGGCCTGGTGATCTTGTTCGTCCTCGGAAAGCTCCCGCCGGTCCAGTGAGCTCGCCCTTCGCCCGACTCGCGCTCGCGCTCTGCGCGACGTTCGCCGCTCCGGGCATTGCCCGCGCTCAGGCGGACGTGGACGCGGGCGCGCCGACGGAAGTCTCGACCGACGACGCAGGGGCCGAGGTCGAGACCGAGGCGCCGGATGAGGTCGAAGCGCCCGAGGGCGAGGTCGACCAGGAACGGGAAGCTCCCGCGAGCCCACCTGAGGAGTCGGCGCCCGAGGAGCCTGCCCCGGAGCCGCCCCTCGCGGAGGAGGAGGGAGAGGACGAAGCGGCGAGGGCGCCCTACGTGATCGAGCGCATCGAGGTCCGAGGGAACGACCGCACCGACGGCGGGGTGATCCGCTCCTATGTGCCGTTCCGGCCGGGCGAGCCGCTCGACCTCGAGGACCCCCGCGTCGAGGCGCTGCGGTGGCGCCTGCTGGGAACCGGCTGGTTCGAGGAGATCCGGCTGCGGGTCGAGCGAGGCACACGCCGCGGCCGGATCGTGCTCGTCGTCCAGGTCACGGAGCGCAACACGTTTCTCATCCAGAGCGTCGCGCTCGGCCTCTCGGAGGGGCTGCTGAACAGCGACTCGGTCGACTCCGAGGCGCACCCGTACTTCGGGATCAGCGTCGCCGAGCTGAACCTCTTCGGGACCGGGGTCAGCCTCGAGGCGACCGCGCTCCTCTCGGTGCTGCAGCAGGGCGGGCGACTCCGCGTCGGCCAGGCGAGCTTCCTCGGCGGCGACTGGGGCCTCACGGGCTCGCTCTTCTTCAACAACGGGCGCGAGTTCTTCGGCAACGACGACGTCGTCATCGCGCTCGACGAGTGCATGCGCGATCCGATGATGGAGCTGCCCTGCGAGGCGGCACGCAACGCGGTCCTCGAGTACCGGCGCTACGGTGGCACGCTGGGCACCGGCGTCGACATCTCGGACGCGTGGCGCTTCACCCTCGAGTGGCACTTCGAGGCGCTCGAGGTCGTCGATCGGCCCGAGGCCGCGAGCCACCGGCGCGGCACCGAGATCGTGCC
Source organism: Sandaracinaceae bacterium (assembly GCA_041918555.1). GTDB lineage: Bacteria > Myxococcota_A > Polyangia > Polyangiales > Sandaracinaceae > JACKEC01. The sequence goes on along the minus strand of JAYRVK010001112.1, from coordinate 6,965 downwards.
GATCGACTTCCACGCGCACGACGGGCTGAGCTTCGTCAGCGCCCTCGAGCTCGGCGTCGCCCTCGACGAGCGCGACAACCCCGGGCTCCCGTCCGAGGGGCGCTACGTGTTCATCGACGCCGACCTCGGCACGCAGCTCCTCGGCTCGAGCTACGACTTCGTCCGCGCGCGGGCGGGCTGGCGCGAGTGGTTTCGTCTGCCCGAAGCCCACCACGCGCTGCGGCTCGGGCTCTTCGTAGGGGCGGCGGTGGGCGACGCCCCCTTCTTCTACCGCTTCTACGTGGGCGACCTGAGCGACCTGATCCCGGCCCGCATGCTCGAGCTGAACCTCGATCGCCGCGCCCCACCGAACCTCCTGGGCACCGCGGTGCAGGAGATGCGGGCCCAGGAGCTCACGGGGCGGCTCGACGTGGAGTACTCGCTCTGGCTCTACGAGAGCCGCGAGGAGGTGCGGGGCGTCGTGCTCTACGGCCTCGTCGGCGCGTACGCCCTCCTCGACCGCGACGACCTGGTCGTCGCGATCCCCGGCTACCAGGGCGCCGCGCGCGCGCCGATCGATCTCACCTTCGACGTCGGCATCCGGATCGACACGGTGATCGGCATCTTCGGCTTCGGCTTCTCCACCCTCCTCGGGTTCATCCAGCTGTGACCCGCGCGGTCCCGCTCGCGCTCGCGGCGCTCTTCCTCTTCGCCGGCGCGGCGTACGCCCAGGGCGCCATCCCGGAGCGCCGCTTCGGGGTGCACTGGCGCGAGGGCGCGCCGATCGTCGATGTCTCTGCCGCCGACCTCGCCGACGCCTCCCTCCGCGAGCGCCTCGAGAGCGGGATCTGGGAGCGGTTGGTCATGAGGATCTACGCCTACCGCGAGAACGGTGAGCCGGTCGCGGTCGCCGTCCGGAGCTGCCGCATCCAGTGGGACGTCTGGCCTCAAGTGTACGTCCTGCAATATCGCGCCTCCGACACGGACCGGGACGAGACGCACGCGACGCTCCAGGCGGTGCTCGACCGATGCCTCGTCGCCCGCCGGGTGGCCGTCGGGACGGCCCCCGACTACGCCGGCCACGCCGGCCAACGCATCTACTTCGCCGCCCTGATCGAGCTCAACCCGCTGAGCCCCGCGCAGATCCACCGCCTCCGCCGATGGCTGTCCCGGCCGGCCGGCGGGGGCCGTATCGGTGGGGAAGCGTTCTTCGGCTCCTTCGTCAGCCTGTTCGTCAACCGCCGCATCGGGTCGGCGGAGCGGACGCTGCGCTTCCGCTCCCAGAGCGTCTCGGTGCCATGAGGCTGTCGCGTTTCGAGCGTCGGATCATCGGCGCGATCGTCGCGGTCGCCGTCGTGACGCTCGGCGGCGCGCTCTGGTTCGGACAGGGAGCGGTGAGCGAGGCCTACGGGGTCGGCGTCAACGAGCGGGTGCTGGCGCAGCTCCGCGCGTCGCTCGACATCTACCGACTCTACGGAGAGGCGATGCACGACTACGCCGAACGCACCGCCGACGCGGTGGCGTACGACCGGCGTGGTCAGGTGGCGGTGGACCAAGGGGACGACGCGGCCCTCGAGGCCTTCGTCGAAGGCGCCCTCGAGCGCTACCCGAACGTCGCCGCCATCGTGGTCTACGCCCCGGACGGAACCGAGCGCGCGCGGGCTGCGCACCCCGAGCGGTTCGACCGCGACCGTTACCGCGCCCCCCTCGTGCTCGAGCGCGTGAGCGCGGAGCGCGTGCGATGGGAGGTCCAGCTCGTGACCGAGTGGGAGCCCTTCCGTGCGCACCAACGCGCGGGAGAGCTCGTGGAGGTCTATGCGCAGCTCGTCGGTGGCGCGACCTACGTCTCGAGCTTCTACACCGGGATCTACATCGCGTTTCTCCTGAGCGTGATCATCGTCGCGCTCGCGATCGGCATCGTCGTCTCGCGTCGCGTCACGCGCCGGGTCGCGGTGCTCGCCGCCGCGACCGAGCGCGTCGGCGCGGGCGACCTCACGGTCGAGGTGCACTCCGACGAGAAGGACGAGATCGCGGAGCTCACGCGCGCGTTCAACTCGATGGTGCGTGACATCCGGAGCAGCCGCGACCGCATCGAGTACCTCCAGCGCGTCGGCGCGTGGCAGGACTTCGCGCGCCGCCTCGCGCACGAGATCAAGAACCCGCTGACGCCGATCCAGCTCGCCGTGCAGCAGGTCCACCGCACCTACTCGGGCGATGACGCGCGCTATCGCCGCACCGTGGAGGACGCGGCGGCGATCGTGGAAGAGGAGGTCGCTACCCTGCGGCGGCTCGTCGGCGAGTTCAGCGACTTCGCGCGCCTGCCCGTGGCGGCGCTCGAGGACGCGGATCTGTCCGAGCTCGTCGCGCGCGCGCTGCGCGGCGTCGACCCCGTGGGCCTCCTCGGGGCGGACCAGGCGGGGACGAGCGCGCCTCGGCTCGTGCTCGAGGTGGACGAGCGCCCGACCCCGGTGCAGATCGACCCGCAGATGCTGCGCCGCGCGCTCGACAACCTGGTCCGCAACGCCGTGCAAGCGGTCGCGGCGGCCGCGCCGGAGGGCGGCGGGCGCGTGATCGTGGCCACCCGCCTCGAGGGCACCACGGCGGTCGTCGAGGTGCGGGACGACGGACCGGGGGTCGCCGTAGCGGATCGAGACCGGATCTTCGACCCCTACGTCACCACGAAGTCCGACGGCACCGGCCTCGGGCTCGCGATCGTGAAGAAGGTCGTGCTCGAGCACGAGGGCACCATCGAGTGCACCGCGGCGCCCGAGGGCGGCGCGTGCTTCCGGATCCGGTTGCCCCTGCGGGAGGCGGCATGAGCGCGAAGGAGCGAGTGGGCTGGACGCTCGGGTTCCTCCTCCTCGTCGGCGCGATCGTCGGCGCGATCGCGCTGGCGCGCATGCTCGGGATCCAGGGTCGGCCGAGCAGCCCGCTCGTCGGGCAGGAGGCGGAGGCCCTGACGCTGCCGCGCGTCGAGGGCGAGGGCGCGGTCGAGCTGCGCGCGCTGCGCGGCGAGGTGGTCCTGCTCGACTTCTGGGCGTCTTGGTGCGGGCCCTGCCGGCACTCCATCCCCGCGCTCAACGCGGTCTACGAGCGCTATCAAGGACGAATCCAGATGTTCGGGGTGAACGTCGATCACGGCCTCGACGGGGCCGGCGTGGTCCGCGCGCACCGGAGCTTCGGGGCGGTGTTCCCGTCCCTCCGAGACGAGGGCGGCCAGGCGCAGACGGCGTTCGAGGTGACGAGCATCCCGACCCTGGTCCTCGTCGATCGAGCGGGGGTCATCCGGTACGTCGGCCGCGGCGTGCCCGACCCCGAAGACGTGGGGGACGCGATCGACGAGCTGCTCTGAGGCACGGGAGGATTGATCCGTCCAGCCGGATTCGATAAGATCCGCGGCTCTGCGGCGAGGTGTGCCGCGGCTCGACTGGAGGTTGCCTCCGTGCAGGCGCAACGGCTCGACGAGACGCTCCACATCCTCCACGGGGAGCTCGAGAAGGCGGACGCGGAGACCCTCTCCGAGTACCACAAGATCTTCGACTTCTCTTGGATTTATCACGACTCCGCGCTGGAGGGGGTCGTGTACAACATGGATGAGCTCAAGGCTGCGCTCGCCGCCTCCGAACCGCCCGACGCCACGCTCGGGCCCGTCTACGACGAGATCAAGCAGAACCAGACGGCGATCGAGCTGGTGCGGGAGCTGGCCGACAAGAAGCGGCTGTCGATCTCGCTGGAGGTCGTCAAGCGGATCTACTCGACCCTCGCCCCGGAAGAGGTCGAGGGCAAGGGCCCGCCGAAGTACCGCAAGGACATGCCGCTCCACCGGATGTACTTCCACGACATCTCCAAGCCCGAGAAGATCTCCTACAAGATGCGCCAGCTCGTATCGTGGATGAACTCGGCGGAGACGCGCCGCGCGACGCACACGCTCCGGCTCGCCGCCAAGGCGCACTACCAGCTCCTGCACATCTACCCGTTCCCGAAGCACAGCGGGAAGGTGGCCCGGCTCCTGATGAACCTCATCCTGATCCGTGGCGGTTACCCGCCCGCGATCATCCACGCGACCGAGCGTCAGCGATACTACGACTCCCTCAAGACCTCCGAGGACGCGACCGCGCGCATCGTCACCGAGGCGCTCGTCGCGTCGATGAACAGCGCGCTGCGGTTCTTCGAGCAAGAGGAGAGCGCGCGCGACGGGTTCCGCGCGCGCTCGGCCTAGCCCTCGGCGTCTTCGAGGTCGCCGCCGGGGAGCAGATCGATCATGTGTCGGCTGACGCGATCGCCGACGAGGGCGAGGCGCTTGCCCTTCACGAAGTCGACGACGACGAGGACGCGGCCGCCCACGTCCGAGAGCACCGCGTAGCTCGCCCGCTCGGTGGTCTTCGGCAGGTGCTCGCCCTCCGTGCGCACCGCCGCGACGCCGCGCGACTCGAGGCGCAGCCGGCGGCCGTCGATGGGGAGCGCCTCGGGGACCGGGCCGTCGGGGACCTCGTCCGTGGCGCGCGCGGTCGCGAGGTCGTTCGCCTCCGCGTCGAGCTGGAGGACGTAGTCCGCGCGCGCGCCGCCGGGGCTCGGGAACACGCGGGCCACGAAGCCCTCCTCGTCGAGCTCGACGCAGCCGGCCAGCCACAGCTCGGTGTCCGCGTAGAGGAGCACGTCGCCGACGCGGAGCCCGCGCGGGCCCGCGGGCGCCGGTCGCGGCGCGTCCGGTGCGGTCGGCGGCGGCGCGTCGGGCCGGTTCGCCGCCCGCCGGCGGACGACCACCCGCGCGACGGCCGCGCCCGCGGCGACGAGCCCCGCGCCGATCAGGAGCTCGACGATCATCGGGCCTCCCCGCCGAGCGCGACGTGGAGCGCGCGGGCCGCGGCCTCGGGATCCTCGGCTGAACAGATCGCCGAGATCACCGCGCCGAGCGCCGCGCCGGCGGCACGGACGGAGGGCGCGCTCCGCAGGGTGATGCCGCCGATCGCGACGACCGGGCGCGGGCTCTCGCGGCACACCGCCGCGAGCCCCTCCAGCCCGACCACGGGGTCCGGCGCCGCCTTGCTCGCCGTGGCGAACACGGGGCCGAAGGCGACGAGGTCGGCGCCCTCCCGCACGGCCTCGCGCGCCTGCGCCGGGTCGTGCGTGCTGCGTCCGATCTCGCGGCCCCCGACGAGGCGTCGCGCATCGGAGATCAGCAAGTCGTCTTGCCCGAGATGGAGCCCGTCCGCGCCCGCGAGGAGCGCGAGATCGGCGCGGTCGTTCATCACGAAAGGGATCGCGGCGTCGGCGCAGCGCTGCGAGAGGCGCACGGCCAGCGCGAGCCGCGCGTGATCCGAGCCGTCCTTGACGCGGAGCTGCAGGCGCGCGCAGCCGCCTGCGAGGATGGCCTGCGCGACGCGCTCCGGATCCCGACCGCGCGTCGCGGCGGGATCGACGATCGCGTAGAGGCCGCGCGCCGGGACCATGGCGGGTGGGTTACCTTGCGGCGCCCCCGTCCACAAGTGGCTAAGCTCGCGCGCCGTGCCGCGCGACGACATACCGCTGCCGACACGCCGCGTGATCGTCGCGCTCGCGGTGGCGCAGGGCGCGCTCTTCGCGCTGCTCGGCGCCGCGCGCCACCTCGCGTTCCACAACGAGACCTTCGACCTCGCCTTCTACACGCGGATCGCGTGGGGCCTCGTGCATCAAGACCACTGGGAGCCCCTCGTCGACGCCCACGTGTACGGCCTCCACCTCTCGCCGATCCTCGTCCCGCTCGGCGCCCTCGGCGCGATCACCGACACCGCGCTCGTGCTCGTCCTCGCGCAGGGGCTCGCGCTCGCGCTCGCGGTGTTCCCGATCGCGCGGATCGGCGCGCGTCACCTCGGCCCGGCCGGCGCGCTGCTCGGCGCGATCGCGTGGCTCTTCTACCCGAACCCCGGGCACGTCGCGGGCTACGAGGTGCACCCGGGCTCGCTCGCGGTGCTCCCGCTCGCGTGGATCGCGTGGTCGCTCGACGCGGGCTCGCGGCGCGCCTTCGCGCTCGGCGCGCTCGGGGTGCTCGCGTGCCGCGAGGACCTCGCGCTCGTGGTGCTCGCGGCGGCCGTGGTCCACGCGTGGCGGCACCCCGCTGCGCGCCGCGTCGTCGCGAGCGTCTCGGCGATCACGCTCGCCTACGCGCTGTTCTTCTTCCTCTACCTCCACCCGACGCACGCGCCCGCGGAGGGCTCCCTCCAGCTCCACTTCGGGCGGTTCGGAGACAGCCTGCCGGAGGTCGCGGGGTACCTCGCGACGCACCCCGGCGAGCTCGTCGCGCACCTCGCGGCGCCGCATCGGCTCATGTACCCGCCGAAGGTCCTCGCGCCGCTCGCGCTCCTCCCGCTGTTGCGCCCGCGCTGGCTCGTCCCGGCGGCGCCCGTGCTCGCGGTGAACCTCGTCAGCGAGTGGCCGACGACGACGCACCTCGACGTCCACTACCTCACGCCCGCGCTGCCGTTCCTGGTGGCCGGCGCCCTCGAGGGCGCGGCGCTCGCCGCGCGCCGGGCCTCGCGGCTCGTGGTCACCATCGCGCTCGCGATCCTCGTGCTCGCGTCGCACGCGGTCGCGGGGGGGACCGTGCTCTCGTTCGACTTCGACGGCACCGCGTTCGCGCGAGATCATCGCAGCGTCGGCGCGCGCGCGATCGTCGCCCGGATCGGGCCGACCGCCTCGGTGCAAGCGCCCTATCCCTTCCTCTCGCACCTCGCCGAGCGCACGCGGCTGCGCCGGACGACGAGCCCCGAGTCGGGCGCCGACTTCTACGTCCTCGACGTCGCGCACCGGCGCCGCTTCGCGGGCGTCGAGGACTTGATCCGCACCGCCGAGGAGCCGCCCGTCCGCGACTGGATGGCGCGCACGGACCATCGCCTCGTGCTCGCGGAGGGCGACTACTACCTGCTCGAGCGCGGCCACGCGCCGCGCACGGGGCTCGGCGGGCGCGCGATCGTGGGCCGCGTCGATCCGCGAGAAGGCGAGCCGCTCGC
>JAYRVK010001111.1:0-1843 GCA_041918555.1 Sandaracinaceae bacterium | reverse complement strand
CGCGTTATGTCGTGGCTGTCGAGTCCGACCCTCCCGGCGCTCGGCCGGATGAAGCCGACGATCATGTAGAAGACCGTGGTCTTGCCCGCCCCGTTCGGCCCGAGGAGACAGGTGCGCGTGCCCGGCTCGATCACCAGGCTCGCGCGGCGCAGCGCGCGCACGCTCCCGCCATACGTCTTGCTCGCTTCGAAGAGCTCGATCGGGGCGCCCCGCGGCTCGACGGTCACGACCTCTGCGCGCGGGCGCCGCATGCGCCGCCCGAGCACCCACAGGATCACGAGGCTCGTGACGCCGCAGCCCGCGATCCACAGCTCGGCGGCGAGCGGGCCGACCGTCCACATGAGGTACACCATCGGCCCGTCGAGGAGCGCGTGGAACAGGATCGCCGCGACGACCCACGCGGGCTGCCGCCGCACCACCGCCGCGGTGACCATGAGCGTCGCGGCGAGGTGGAACGGCAGCACGAGCAGGCGCTCGACGGCGCCGGCGAGCGGCATCAGCGCGGGGAGCGCCTGGAGCCGCTCGATCCCCGCCGCGGCCTCGAGCCGCTCCTCGGGCGAGAGCTGCGCGAAGATCTGATCGCCGCTCCGCTCGAGGACGAGCAGGTTCACGAGCATCAGCACGGCGAGGCCGCCGACGATCAGCGCCTCGATCCCGCCGTGCCCGACGCCGAGCATCAGCGCGTGCTCGGTGTCGCGCACGCGCTTGGCGACCCACCGGATCGCGACGAACCGCGCGAGCTCCTCGCACAGCCCGGCGCTCAGACCGAGGATCGCGGCGGTCAGCCACCAGAGCGGCCGTTCGGACGGGAGCCACGGCCCGATGAGCGCGTTGAGCGGGAAGTGCACGAGCTGCGACGCCAGGAAGACGAGCGCGCCCGCGCCGACGACGCGGTAGCCGACGCGAGTCCTGCGGCGCAGCCACACCGCGAGGCCGACGGTGGCGGCGAAGATCACCGCGGCCTCGACTGCGTACGCCGCGATCAGCGCCCCCACGGGCGCACTCTATCCCGAGAAGGACGTCACCCGAAGACGACGCGCAGGAACCGGCCGAGCAGCGCCGAGGCCTCGGGGCTGTCCTCGAAGCGCGCCATCGCCGCCGCGACCTCGGCCTCGGTGAGCTCCGGCGAGTAGTTCGCGAGGTAGCGGCGGTAGCGGGTGCGGCTGCCGTCGACGTCGAGCTCGGGGTGGAACTGCGACGCCCACACCGGCGCGCCCGGCACGCGCAGCGCCTGGAACGGCGCGCGCGCGCTCGACGCGAGGTGCACGAGGCCGTCGGGGAGGCGCGCGGCGCGATCCTTGTGCCCCTGCTGCGCGAGGAAGCGACGCGGCAACACGCCGAAGAGCTCGTCGTGCGCGGCCTCGTCGGTGAGCGCGAGCTCGAAGCTCCCGACCTCCTGGTTGTCGGGGTCGTGGATCACCTCGCCGCCGAGCGCGTGGACCAGCGCCTGGAAGCCGTAGCAGGACGCGAACGTGGGCCGGCGCGCCGCGACGAGCTCGCGCAGGAGCTCGAGGAGCGGCTCGAAGTTCGGCTGGTCGCCTCTGGACACGAGGAAGTCGCCGCTCCCGCCCATGAGCACCGCGTCGTAGCGCCGCACCTCGGACATGCGTGGCGCCCCCGTGAGCAGATCGTGCGGGACGATCTGCGCTGGCGCGAGGCCGGTGCGATCGACGAAGCACGCGTGCTCGTGATCGCGCATGGGGTCGTCGGGCTCGCGCGCTTGCAACAACAGGAGGCGCAGGGACTTCATCGGAACGCCGAGGATAGCAAGGGGCTACGCGAGCGCGAGCCACGCGGCCCGGCGCGTCATGGCGCGACGAAGACCGCGTCGCCGTCGCCGTCG
>JAYRVK010001110.1:0-2685 GCA_041918555.1 Sandaracinaceae bacterium | reverse complement strand
GCTCGCGCATCGCCCACAGCGCGGCGCTCGCGGCGTCGGTGGCCGCCGAGAGCGCGGTCACCACCGCCGCGGGCTCGTGGGCCGAGCCCGAGCGGAACAGGTCCGGCACCGCCGCGAGCAAGCCGAGCGGCACGGGCTCTTCGGGCCGGAGCTCGTCGCGCAGGCGCGCGAGCTGCTCGAACGCCGCGCGCGCGCGCCGCACGTCGAGCTCGACGGGCGCGACGTCGCCCTCGAAGCGGCCGAGCACCTCGACGCGGCCGCGCCGCAGCGCGTGGCGCACGCGCTCCTCGACGAGGGCGGTGTGCTCCGCGACCTCCAGCGGGAGGCGCACGCGCGCGTCGAAGTACCGATGGTTGATGGCCCGGATCTCGATCGAGACGCGGCCCGCGCCGAGCGGCGCCTCCGCGAGCCCGTGGCCCGTCATCGAGCGGATCAAGTCAGGCGCTTCTTGCGCTTCAGCTCGCCCATGACGCGCTGGTACTCGATCTCGAAGGTCGCGGTGCCTTCCTGGAGGTTCTTGATCTTGCTGCGGACCTCCTGGTCGAGCTCGCCCTCCACGTCGAGGTGGCGCCGCATGATCTTGGTCATCTTCTTCCGGAGGTCGGTGTCCTCCGCGAAGATCTCGTCCACGTTCGCGCTGTGGAAGAGCATCGTGAGGAGCTGGTCGAGCAGGTACGGCAGCATCTCCTCGCCGACCGGGAGGTTGCGCTCGCGCGCGACGAGCGACTTCATCTTCCCGAGCTGCGAGTAGGGGAGGCCGCGGATCTCCATCCGGTTCTTGGCCTCGTCGAGCACGCCGTGGTCCTGGCGCAGGTACTCCTTGAGCACGGCCTCGATGTCGAGGCGGACCTCGTCGGGGGTCGCCGTCTCGATGTCGGAGTCGGTGAGGAGGGTCCGCACGATCTCCTCGGAGATGATCGGGATCTTACCGCTGAACAGTCGCATGGGGACGCGAAGCTAGCCGAAGTGCGCGCTCGGATCGAGCCGCCGGAGGCGGTTACCCGCGGTTCTCTTCGAGGCGGCGCTCCATCCTGGCGATGAGCTCGGCCCAGCCGTCTCGCGAGATGATGCGGTGGAACTGGTCGTGGTAGTTGCGCACCATGCTCACGCCGTCGGTGCTCACGTCGATCACCCGCCACCGCCGGCCGTCGCGGCGCAGCGTGTACTCGATCTCGACCGGCGGCTGGCGGCGCTGCGCGCGCGAGCGCGCGCTCGTCGTCACGATCGCCTGCTCGCCGCGCGCGCGCTCGGCGTCGTAGCTGACCTCGTACTCGAGGATGCGCTCGAGGTTGCCCTCGTAGTTGCGCTCGACGAGCTGCCGCAGGAGCGCGACGAACTGGGTCCGCTCCTCGGGGCTGCGCGCGCCCCAGTGCTCGCCGAGCGCCGCCTGCGAGAGTCCCTCGTAGTCGAGGAGCTCGTTGAGCAGGGTCGTGAGCCGCTCCGTCCGGCGCTGCCGCGCGGCGTCCGTCGCGGCCTCCTGCCTGAGGATCCCGTTGACCTCCTCGTGCTGCGCCTCGAGGAACGCGCGCGCGGTCTGGGCGTGGGCCCGCGGGGTGATGGACAGCGCTGCGGCGAGCGCGACGAAGGAGACGAGGAGGGGTCGAGTCATGGGACGCTGCTCTGACGGTTCGGCGACGGGCCTATTTAGCGCACGAGCAAGGCGCGCGCCGCCCCACGGGCGTGGGCGGCCGCGCGGCGCGGGGAACCGCGGTGCACACCCCCGTGCGCCGCTCATTCACACGGGGGCTCCCACGCCCGGGCCACCGCGCCGCCCGAGGTGCGCTCGAGGTTGGCGAGCGCGGTGTTGTAGGCGTGGATCGCCGTGAGGTGCGAGAAGCGCGCGGTGAGGTAGGCGCGGGCCGCGTCGACGATCTCGCGCGTCTCGACGACGCCGACGTCGCGGCCCTGGCCCGCCGCGATGAACCAGCGCCGGGTCGCGCGGTGCCCTCGCTCCCAGCTCTCGACCTGGCGGCTCGCCGCGCGCGCGGCCTCGTAGGCGTCGGTGACCTCGAGCTCGACGCCGCGGTGCGCCTCGAACGAGCGCTCCATCGTGTCGCTGAGCTCGGCGTTCGCGCGGTCCACGCGGTAAGCGTTGCCCCAGAGGTCGAGGGACCAGCGGAGCACGATCCCCGCGCTGATCGAGGTGTAGTTCGCCTGATCGATCACGAAGGGGTTCGTCTGGTCGGTGATCCCCGGCGCGTAGGTGGTCCCGAAGCGGTAGACGAGCGCGAGATCGGGGAAGAAGCCCGCCTCGGCGAAGTCGAGCCCCGCTTGGCGCGCGCGCACCGCGGCCTCGAGCATGCGCAGCTCCGGCCGGTCGCGGCCCGCGCGCCGCGTGTAGAACCCGCGCGGCTCGAGCTCGACCTCGACGGCCTCGATCGGGCACTCGGGGATCCGGAACTCGCGGACGCCCGTGAGGATCGCGAGCGCGGCGCGCGTGCTCGCGAGGAGCCGATCCGCGTCGGCCTCGCGCGCCTCGATCTCGGCGAGCGCCGCCTCGAGCCGGTAGCGATCGAGCTCGGTGACCTCCTCGTCGCCTTCGGCGAGCTGCCGCTCGAGGTGCGCGGCGTGATCGCGGATCGGGGGCAGCGCCTCGTCGAGCATCTGCCGCAGGTCGAGCGCGAGCTGGAGCGAGAAGTACGCGCGCCGCACGTCGTAGCGGAGCTGATCGCGGACGCGCTGGCG